>CAYZND010000421.1:0-3094 GCA_964479495.1 uncultured Mesoterricola sp. | reverse complement strand
TTGCCGATGAAGTCCTTGACGTCCAGCCCGAAGGGGCAGGCGGTGGTGCAGAACGGTGGCTCGTTCTGGAGGCAGTTTTCGATGCAGCCGGCTGTGAAATCCTTCATGCGCGCGTTCCCCTGCTGCATGGGTGGCCCGAGCGAGCCGGGCCAATCCTTTGGTGGTCTTTCCAGGGTCTATGTCTCAAACGGACGCGAGGTATGCATCCGCCAGGGCAACGGTTTTCCCCGCGGGGATGTGGATCGTATCGAAACCAGCTTCATAGAGCATCTTCTTGCAGGCCAGGATGTCCCGTCCACGGTGGCCCGTGGTGTTCTCTTCCGTGTCCCGAGGGTTCGCACCCGCTTCGGCGAAGAGTGCATTGGCTCCCGAGGAGAGCCCCAGCACATTGGGTTCATGGACCGCGATGAGCTTCACGGCTGGGGAATGCATGGTGGCCAGAGCCACCACGGCCGTCACCTGCGCGAGGCGCAGCTCGGAGACCTGGCCGCGAGCCGCCAGGGGCGAAGAAGGCAGGTAGACCCGGCGCATGGCGGCATGGGCGACGCAACCATGATTCACGCCGAAGAAGATCTGCTCCGCGAGCTCACCGGGGCTGTGCTCCGGGCCGATGGGTTCGCAGCAGTACCACCAGTCCAGGCCGGCCCGCTGGGCTGCCTGGATCGTCTCCATGCGCCGCCCGGGGTCGAGGGCCGTGTCGCTGCCCTCGCGCAGGCGAAGCACGTGGTAGGCACCGTCCACCCCGGCTCCCTTCAGTTCCCTGGCCTGCGCAGCATCGAAATCGCCAAGGTTGACCACGATCTGGGTCCCGGAAGGAACCCGGCCGCGCGCCAGCTCGATGACATGCAGCAGGTGATGGAGGTCGAACGGGTGCATGGTCATGAAGAAGAGGGCTTCCAGCTCGCCCGCAGCCGTGAAGCTCTCCACGTTGCGCAGCACCTCCTCATCACTCATGACGCTCGTGCCGAACTGGGTGCTGGCGGCAGCGAAGCTGCAGAACCGGCACTCACCCGGGCAGGGCGAGAACTCGATGCCGATCTGGCCGAAAAGGTGGCCGCCAGAGCCCAATCTCCGGCGTGTCACATCGTTTCCCGCGGCCCGCACGAGGGCGGACTCCAGGGTGGTCTCCGGAAACGCGAGCAGGGTGGCGCAGGCCTCCTGGCTCGGCGCGCGACCCTCCTGCACCGCTTCAAGAATCTGAGCCACCTTCCTGTCGATCCTCATGTGTGTCCTTGCTGAAAAGCCTTCGGTGTGCTGATAACCCATCGGGTAGGTCCTCACCTCTGGCCCGAAAGCGCTTACATGAAGCGATCAAATGAAATGGGAACCGCCAAAGCGCCAAGAAAAGCATGGGTTCTGCTTTTCTTGGCGCCTTTGCGGTCAGGCCTTTCCTTGGGTCAGAACGGCCGCTCGCCCACGCCGCCCAAGGGCTCGTAGAACTGGTTCCCGCCGAAGGGCACGGGGTTGGCCTTCACGTCCTCCAGGGTCTCGTAGAGGTCGGAGCCCAGGAAGTACTTCTTGGGCGGCAGCACCTTCTTGCCGGCGGCGATGAGGTCCAGCCCCGCCTTGACCTTCTCGGGGTAGGCCGGCATCTCGTAGATGCGCACGCCGCAGGCGTTGTTAATGGCATTGAGGACCGCCACGTGCCCGCTGGCCTGGAAGGCTTCCGACGCGCCCGAGGAGCCCCAGGGGCCATGCTGGTTGTAGAGCTCCATGTGCTCGAGGATGATCTCGTCGGGGATGTCCTTGGTGTAGGGCACGCCGCTGTTGTCGATGTTGGTGTGCTTGTGCACGTCGTCGTAGTTCTCGGACAGCGCGAAGCCGATGGAGTGGGAGATGCCCCCGAAGGCCTGGCCGTTGACCGCGTGGATGTTGCCGATCTTGCCGACCTCGTCCACGCACACAAAGCGGATGACGCGGGTCTTGCCGGTCGCGACGTCCACCTCCACTTCCGCCAGGTTGAGGGCGTAGGTGTAGGCGGGAGTGGGGTTCCCGATGCCCGTGTTGGGATCCAGGCGGCTCAGGCCCGGGGTCACGGCGGTCTCGTAGCGGCCGGTGTACTCCAGCGCCAGGCCCTCCTTCACCATCTCGTCATAGGTGCGGTAGGTCCCGTCGGCCTTGCGCATGGCGGCCAGCATCTTCTCGCCCGCGATGCGGGTGGCGTGGCCGTTCATGTAGTGGGAGCGGCTGCCGGCGGACATGCCGCTGTCGGGGCACATCTTCGTGTCGCTCTGGACGAGGCGGATCTGTTCCGGCTTGAGCGCCAGGGGCTTCAGGGCCTCCAGGGTGACCATGAGGGAGCCGATGTCGCCGCCCTGGCCCAGCTCCTGCCAGGTGTCGTACTTGACGATGGTGCCGTCGGGCTTCAGCTCCAGCCGCACGGTGGCGCTGTCCTCGCCGCCCTCGGTGACGTTGAAGGCGCCCCAGGCGAGGCCCACGCCGCGGCGGAGCTGCGGGGTGTCCTTGGCCTTGGCTTCGGCCACGGCCTTCTCGTAGTAGGGCTTCATGCGCAGCATCATCGCTTCGAAGGGGTACTGCATGAAGGTGTGGCTGTTGAGGTTCAGCTCGCCTTCCCGGGCGATGTTGCGCCAGCGGAACTCGAAGGGGTCGATGCCGGCCTTCTCCGCCAGCATGTCCACCAGGGCCTCGCTGAGGGTGTAGGCCTGAGGGGAGCCATAGCTGCGGTAGGCGGTGCCGAAGGTGTGGTTGGTGTTGGCGATGCGCACCAGGCCCGCGGCGTGGGGCACGTGGTAAGGGAAGAAGGCGAAGCGGGCGGGCTTGCTGATGATGTCGTCGCCGCCCCAGGAGTAGGCGCCGTGGTCCATGCCGAAGTCGAACTCGGCCGCCATGATCTTGCCGCTCTCGTCGCAGGCCACGCGGCCGTTGGAGTGGCAGGGGCAGCGCTTGCCGGAGTAGTGCTGGTGCTCCTCGTAGCTGAGAGAGAGGGCCACGGGCCGGCCGGTCACCACCGTGGCGGCCCCCGCCAGGATCATGTCGCCCGCGTTGGTGGACCAGCCGAAGCTGGCGCCGTTGGGGTTCATGACGACTGTCTCTTATACACATCTGACGCTGCCGACGAATAGAGAGGTGTAGA
>CAYZND010000420.1:0-3095 GCA_964479495.1 uncultured Mesoterricola sp. | reverse complement strand
CCCCTTCCGCTCGCTGAGCCGGTGGATGGCCCGGGCCACCAGCTCCTTGCCCGTGCCGCTCTCGCCCGTGACGAGGACGGAGTTCCCCCCTTTCGCCACGGCATCGATGTAGTGGAAGATGGCCCGCATGCCCTTGTCCTGCGTGATGAGAGCGGAAAAGGCCTCCGGGATCTCCTGGCGCTCGTCGAGAAACAGACGGCGCATCTCCCCGTTCTCCCGCTGGAGTTCCTGCCAGCGAATGGCCCGCCGGACCCCCTTGATGATCCGATCCTCTTCGGAGCTCTTGACGAAGTAGTCGAAGGCACCCGCCTGCACGCAGCGCACGGCTGTCTCAAGCTGGTTCAGCCCGCTGATGATGATCACCGAGATGTCCGGGTGATCCTCGTTGATCATCCGGAGGATCTCCTCCCCGGACACATGGGGCATGGTCAGGTCCAGAAGCACGATGCCGATATCCCGCGTGGCCAGCAGGTCCATGACCTCTCGGCTGTCCTGGCAGGTGATCAGGTTCGTGACACCCGCTGAGCGTTCCAGGCTCAGGCCCAGGGTATGCAGCCAGCTGGGCTCGTCGTCCACCGCGAGGATGCCGAAGGGTGGATAGGCGACGTCTCTCATGCCGAGCGCTCCTTGCCGGGAACCGGAAGTTGGATGCGGGCCACCGTCCCCTGGCCCACGATGGATTCGAACTCGAGGTGGCCCCCGTGCTCCTTCACGATGCTGGCGGACACGGCCAGCCCCAGGCCCGTGCCTTCCATCTCCCGCTTGGTGGTGAAGAAGGGATCGGTGATGTGCGCAAGGTGCTCCTCGGGAATGCCGATGCCTTCGTCCTTCACCTCCAGGCAGACCCGGTCTCCGTCCGAGAAGGTCCGCAACAGGAGACCCCGCTCTCGATCCGGCAGGGCCTGGCAGGCGTTCATGATGAGGTTCACCACCACCTGCTCCATGCGGTGTGCGTTGCCGCGCACGGTTGGCAGCCCCTCTGCGTATTCGATCACCAGGCGGGCGGTGGACTTCCGCAGCAGGTTCTCCACCAGCCGGATGGAGGTCTGCAGCACGTCATTGAGGGACATGCCGTCCTTCAGGTCGGGATCCCCCTGGCGCCCGAAGTCCTTGAGGTCCTCGACGATGCGCTTCACCCGGCGGGAGGCGTCGAGGGCTTCGGACATCATGCGCGGCAGCGCCTCCTTGAGCCGCGAGTAGCGCAGGTTTCCCAGGCTGAACTCCCCATGCTTCTCGGCATGCTCGTCCAGGATGGGCTCCGCATCCTCCAGGACGTCCTTCAGGAGCTGCAGGTCCAGCAGGATGAGGCCGTTGGGATTGTTGATCTCGTGGGCCACGCCGGAGACGAGCACGCCCAGGGCGGCCATCTTGGCGGCCTGGAGCAGCTGCTCCTGGTTCTTGCGCAGCTCCTCCTCCGTACGCTTGCGCTCTGCGATCTCTCGCGTGAGTTCCGCCGTCCGGAGCGCCACCTCCCGCCGCAGCGACCAGGACCAGAAACTCGTCAACCCCAGGAAGAGGACCAGGGGCGCGAAGACCAGCGCGCCCCGCCAGAGCACCTCCTTCCAGGAGACGCCTCGGGGCTCCAGCACCCCCAGCCACTTGTCGTAGATCTGCTGGTACTCGCCGGTGTTCTTCAGGATGGCCAGGCCTTCGCTGAAGGTGGCGGCCAAGGCCGTGTTGCCCTTGGCCATGGCGTAGCCGTAGCGCTGCGCCGCCAGAGGATTTCCCATGGAGGCCAGGTTGGTGAGCCCCAGCTCTCGGATCAAGAAGAGCCCCGGCAGCTTGGCCATGAGGGCATAGTCGTGCTTGCCCGAAGCCAGCTGCTGCAGGGCGTCCGCATTGGTGTTCGCAGGCACCGCGACCACATCCGGGTGGAAGCGGCGCAGGGTCTCGTGCATGATGCCGTCCCGCAGCACGAGCACGCTCTTGCCCTTGAGGTCCGAGAAGGACTGGGCCTGCGGTGATCCCTTCCGCGCGAACAGGGACTGGTGCACGAAGGTGTGAGGCGGCGTGAACGCCATCTCCTTCGCGCGCTCCTCCGAGAAGACGATGCCCTGGAGCGCGTCGATCTGCTTGGTGTCCAGGCCTCGTTTCACATCGGCCCAGTGCCCCAGCCGGAACTCCACCTGGAAGCCCATCACGCGGGCGATGGCGCGGGTCAGCTCCACGTTGTAGCCCGTGGGCACGCCATCGGCATCCAGGAACTCATAGGGTGGGTAGCTCCGGTCGCCCCCGACGATGACCGTCTCGGCCTCACGGTCCTTGCGCGAAGCGTTCACCTGCGCCGGAGCCGGCAGGCACAGGAGCAGGAGCAATGCGAACAGCCATGCGGAATGGAGGAGGGATTTCACGAGGGCCTGGAAGCGTGACAGCCGTCCGGGTCCGGAGGGAGGCACCCCTGTGCACCCTCGATCATCCGGAACGCCTTGGACAAGAACTGGATTGAATAGATAGCTCCCATGGCTACGGACTGTCAAATGAATCGCCGCAAGCGTGCCCGGAGTGCGCGCCCCTGGGAGAATCCCGGAGGCACGCCACGCGAATGAGGGCACACTGGAGATCTATGGACACCCGCGACCGGGCCTCGTTGAACGACCTGCTGCGCCTGCTGGAGACACCGCTCGAGGAGGGCGCCCGGCTGCGCTGGACGTCTCCCACGGCCATGGCCCTGATCCTGGCGCGCTGGTCCGCGGGAACGCGCTCCGTGTGGGTGGACACGCCCACCGAAGCGGACGCCCAGGCCCTGGCCCACGAGCTGGCGGTCCTCCTGCCCGATGCCACGGTGGCCCACTTCCCGGGCTTCGCCCCCTTCGCCGGCGGCGAGTCCAGCCCGCCGGGACTCGTGCTCCAGGAGCGTCTCTCCACCCTCATCGGTCTCCTCGAACACCGGGTCCGGGTCCTGGTCACGGGTCCTCTCGCAGCCTCTGAAAAGCTGCCCCATCCCACCTGGTTCGCCAAGCAGAAGCTGGAACTGCACAAGGGCTCCGAGGTTCCACGGGACCTGCTGCTGGAGACACTGGTGGCCTTGGGCTACCGGCGCACGGATCTGGCAGGCAGTCCTGGCGAGTTCAGCGCCCGCGGCCTCGTGGTGGACC
>CAYZND010000419.1:0-3101 GCA_964479495.1 uncultured Mesoterricola sp. | reverse complement strand
GGCAGGCGAGAGATAAGCACAACACCAGCCCTGCTGAACCCATGCCGCCGTGGCTCTCGCAATGGAAACCTGGAGATCCGCTGGATCTCGATCGCTTCCTGAGCTCCCGGGTGGTCTATTACCCCTTTTCGGGACTCGATTGGCAGGTCATCCATACCTTCGGCGCCTCCGGCGCTGCACACTGCTTCGTCTACGCCGATCTGGGCGTTCAGAAGGGGGAACTCGCCTCCAAACTGATGGAGGAAGGCATCCCCTTCCCTGCCGTTCGCCTGGATGAAAATACCCTTGCCGAGCGGTTCGGAGAGGAAGCCGCCGACTGGGTCCTCATCGAAACCCCACCCTTTCCAACCCCGATTTATCGACCGCTCGGAGCCATCCGCGAAGTGCCTCTTGAAGGACCGCTCAGCCGATGCGGCCTCGGCGCAGATGACCATGTCCCTGCAGGCGTAGGTGATCCCACACCGCTCTATGCCTGCTTGGTGATCCTCTCCGCTGAGCCGGCGCCTTTGCACGTCATCCCCTGGCCTGAGCGCTTGGCCCTCCTCTTTGTTGGTGGTGAGGCCTCACGGGCCCTTGAGGCGCTCCTGCAGCAGAACGCCCAGTACGGCTGGCTGGCTGCGACGGGAATGCAGATGCCCTCTCTTGCGCTGTTGGATCGCGCCAAGTATCCCCCTGAGTGGGTGCTGACGAGTGAGGAGGACAAGGACCTGGCCATGAGAGCCTACGAACGTCATCCGGAAGCCAGGTCTGAGGAAGGCGGTGGAGGATCCACGCAGCGCAGGCTCTATCACCGGCTTGCGTGAGGTGGATCCCATACAGACCACCGACCACCACCAAGCGATTCGATGATGAGGGTTCCTGGGAGCCCGATCCCACGGAAGCGACACTCGTTGTCGTGAGCTTTGCCGGATCCTGGGATTCGGGGTTTCCCTGGCTTCCGGACGGTGACCGATGACTGCTTCCCTCCTCCTTCTCTCCATCGCGGCCCTGCTGGCCTGTGCGGCTCTCGGGGTCTGGATCGGACTCCGCATGGGTCGATCCGAGGGAACCCTCCGGACCGCAGAAGCCCAGCAGGCCTCGGCGACGATTCAGCAGGACCTCCAGACTCAGCTCGCCCTGGAACGGCAGGCCTCCGGGCAGCTCCGCAGTCTCGTGTCCGATCGGGCGATCGAAGTCACCGACCTGAAGTCACAGCTCCTGGACGTCTCGGAGCGCTTCCGCCTGCAGAGCGCCGATCTCCAGGCCGCGCGGGTCACCTTCCAGGAGCGTGAGGAACGCAACAGGCAGCTGGCGAACGAGATCGAGACCCTCAAAGAACAGCTGACCAACGAGCGCAGGCGGGTGGAACTCCAAGGCCCCACGATCGGCCAGGTGGGTATCCTCCAGACCAGCCTCCAGAAGCTCCAGGAGGACCTCCATGCACGTGAGGGTGAGCTGGCCCAGCTGCGCCAGGATCTCTCCGACAAGCAGGCACGGCTGGTGGAGCTTGAAACCACGATGGTCAAGGACCAGGAGGCGCTCGCCCAGGAGCGGAAGCAGCTCCAAGAGGGCCGTCAGGTCTTCCGCCAGGAGTTCGAGAACTTGGCCCACCAGATCTTCGAGAGCAAACACCAAACCTTTGACGCCCAGAGCAAGGATGGGTTGTCCAGCCTGCTCACACCCTTCAAGGAGCAGCTGGAGTCCTTCCGGTCCCGCATCGATCAGCTGCACGCGGACAACATCCAGGGCCATGCCTCCCTCCGGACCGAGCTGGGTCACCTGCGCACGCTGAACCAGCAGATCACCGAGGAGGCCTCCAACCTCACCCGGGCCTTGAAGGGTGACAAGAAGCTCCAGGGCAACTGGGGGGAGCAGAAGGTCGAGCTCCTACTTGAGCAGGCCGGGCTTCGCAAAGGCATCGAATACGGGCGGGAGCAGAACTTCAAGGACGAGGAAGGCCACAATGCCCGGCCCGACTTCGTGGTGAACCTCCCGGAGGGCAAGCACATCATCATCGACAGCAAGGTCTCGCTGGTGGACTACGCGAATGCGGTCGCCGCAGAGACCCCCGAGGAGCGCCAGCGCTTCCTGGCGGGCCATGTCGCCGCGCTGCGGAGCCACATCCGGGGCTTGGCCGACAAGCAGTACCCCGAGCTGTTGGGCATGGACTCCCCGGACTTCACCTTCCTCTTCATCGCCATCGAGCCGGCCTACCTGCTGGCACTCGAACATACCCCCGCCCTCTTCCAGGAGGCCTACGAGCGCAGGATCGTGCTGGTGACCGCCACGACCCTGCTGCCCGTGCTACGGGTCGTAGCCAATCTCTGGAGTCTCCAGCGACAGAACCAGTCCACCCTGATCCTCGCCGAACAGGCGAGCCGGGTCTACGACAAGCTCCGCATCTTCATTGAGAAGATGGAGAAACTGGGCGGCCAGCTGGACCTGGCCCAGCGGACCTTCAAGGATTCCTTCGACACCCTCAAGGATGGAAGGGGAAGCCTCACACGCACCGTGGAGAAGTTCGTCGACCTCGGGGTGAAGGTGACGCGGAAGCTGCCAGCTTCGGTTACAGGCGGATCACTTCCAGAACTGGGCATATCGGAAGCCCCGAACGATCTCTCCCATCCCGAGACCTCCTGACCAGGGCGTGCAGCTGGTCATCACTGGTTCCTCCCTTACCAAGAGGTCATGGCTACCAAGTCATCCTCAAGGATCGTTGTGTTCAACAGGTGTTCGATTTTGGGCTGAGGTCAATTAAGAGTTCGTTGATCCATGCGGGGTCGCAGCCATCGAGCATCTCCGCCATCGCTGCGATCAGTTCTTCCTGCCTCGGTTGCCCGAAGGTGATGCGGTAATAGGCCAGTACCTTTTGGAGGTTTCGATACCGCTCGATGTCTCGACTGAAGGCATGAAGCGGGACAAAGCGTTCAATTCGAATGTCCTTTTCCGGATGTGGTTCCGTATGCCAAAAAGGAACGATCTGGCTCAGCCCTTCGCATTTTCCCTCATGTTCTTCAGCGACCTCAAAAAGTGCAGACCAAGCCCCGATGGTAGGAATCCTTCGACCGAGTTTTGATCCGTACTTCGCCACGAGATTCTGTCGGATGACCAACCCTTTGAAT
>CAYZND010000418.1:0-3106 GCA_964479495.1 uncultured Mesoterricola sp. | reverse complement strand
GCGGGATGTCGCCCTTGGAGATGCGGTCCACGTAGCCGGCGGCCACGTTGAGGGGTCCGACGACGGCGTCCAGGCAGTCGTCCACGCCCTGCACGATCTTGCGGAAGTCGCCCTGGTGCTTGGTCGCATCCGCCCGGGTGGCCAGCTTGCCATCCACTGCGGCCTTGCTCAGCAGGTTCGCGTCAGCCACGAGGGCATTCACGGCATCGATGCACTGGTTCAGGTTGTTCTTGATCTCGTTGAAGTCGCCGTTGTAGGTGTCTGTAATCTTGGGCGGGATGTCGCCCTTGGAGATGCGGTCCACGTAGCCGGCAGCCACGTTGAGGGGGCCGATGACGGCGTCCAGGGTGTTGTTGACGCCCTCTACGATCTTCCGGTACTCGCCCTGGTACTGGGTGGCGTCCGCGCGGGTGGCCAGGCGGCCTTCCACCGCGGCCGTGGCCAGGGTCTGCGCCTCCGCCGACATGTTGCGCAGGGCGGTGGTCGCCTGGGCCATGGCCGGGGAGATCTCGTCGCCCGCATCCTTGGGCCTGATTTCGGTGCTGAGGTCGCCAGTCGCGATCTTCTTCAGGGTGCCGACCGTATTGACCTGGAGATCCTCGGCGAACTCATCCATCGCCCGGGCCAGCTGGCCGATCTCATCCTTCCGCGTCATCTGGAGGCGCAGGCCCAGGTGTCCCTTGGCCATCTCGATCATCATTTCGACGCCCTTCTTGAGGGGGATGGAGATGGAGCGCGCGATGGTGATGCCGAGCGCGATCGCGACGAGGGCTGCGATAGCCATCACGATGATCATGGCCTTGCGATTGGCCAGGTATTCCACCGTGTTTCCATCCGAAGTCGCCTTGGCCAGCTTCAGCTTGGATTCCATGAGCTTGTCGAGTTGGTTGTTGACTTCATCCACCTTCCCCTTGGCCTCACCCAACAGCAGAGCCAAGGCTTCAGGCCGCTTTCCCGCCAGTGCCAAACTCAGGATCTTCGCCTGGTAGCTGCGGTAGCTGCCAAGGCTCTCCTGGAACTGTCGGTACGAGGCTTTGGCCTCGTCCGACAGCAAGGACTTTTCAAACTCGGCAGCGGCCTTGTCCAGCTGTGCGTCCAGCTCCTCCGCCCGCTTGCCGAACTTCGCCACCTCTCCCGTGGCGATGGCGTCCCGCACATTGACACGCACCCGCTGGAACGACTGCTGCATCTCTGCCATCTCGCCGAGAGGGACGGTCATCTTCTCGTAGAGCTTGGTGTCCGCATCATCGGCGGCCTTCATCTTGGTGATGGCGAAGATGCCAACGCCGACCGTGAACAGGGCCGTCAGCAAGAACGCGGCGATGAGTTTGGGACCCATCTTGATGTTGTCTAGGAATGTCACTGGAGCCTCCCTTGGAAATGGGTGATGGGTTTGGGTTCATTCGCCGTGAAGCACTTCGTGGATGTCCAGGAGCACTAGAAGGCCGCTCTCGGTCTTGATGACGCCGGACAGGAATCGGCCTTCCGTTTCGCTGACATTGGCGGAGGGAGGTTCGATCTTGGCCTCGTCAGCCTCGACCACATCCCCGATGGCATCCACCAGGAAGCCCACCAGGTCGGTGGACGTGGTGTGGATCTTGGTGTCTCCGGCCTGCCGGGCCGCGGTGAGTTCCGTGTTGGTCTTCAGGATGATGTTGTGGCTCTCGTCGCTGATCTCCCGGGAGGGAAGGCCGAGTCGGACGCCGAGATCCAGGATGGTCACGATCTGCCCCCGCAGGTTGATGAGTCCGCGGATGTATTCCTTGGCGTGGGGCACGGGCGTGATGTCCAGGATGCGGTTGATCTCGCGGATCATCATGAGATCCAGGCCGAAGAGGCGGTCGCCCAGCCGGAAGGTGGAGTACTGGCTCATGCGGCACCTCCGTGCAGAAGGCCTGCGGCCTTGAGCAGCTCAAGGGGCTCCAGGAACAGGGTCAGGTTGTGCTGGAGGATGGCGGATCCCTGGACACCGGGCCCCTTCACGCCCACGTCCTCCAGCTCCACTTCCACATCCAGGGCATCGATGATGTCCGAGATGATGATGCCGGCCTTGGCCTGGGACACGGCGCCCTTCTCCACCACCTTGGGGATCACCACGAACACCTCCTTCAGGTGCGGGGGGATCGCCTTGACCTCGATGAGCTGGTCCAGCCTCAGGAGCGGCAGGCCGTGGCCACGATAGTCCACGAACTCCCGGTCGCCCACCCACTGGACATCGCTGGAGAGGATCTTCTCCAGGCGCATGATCTGGTCCTGTGGAATGGCGAAGTATTCCCCTTCCGCGCCGGTGCAGACGATGACGGACCGGCGTCGTGAGGCTGCCATGGCCGCCTTGCGCTTCTCCTCCTCGTGGCGCTGCTTCTCTTCGGCCTGGAGGTCGGCAAAGTGCAGGTGTGCCTGGGCGACCAGTCCGCCGGCATCGAGGATCATGATCACTCGGCCGTCGCCCATGATGGTGGCGCCGGAGAAGCACTTGCAGGCCTGGATGAACTCCGAGAGCGGTTTGACGACGATCTCCTCAATGTCGTAGAGCTCGTCCACCACCACGCCGAACTGGTTGGAGCCCAGCCTCAGGACCACAATGTTGTAGTCGCTGCGCCAGTCGTTGCGCCGGTCCTGACCGCGGGTGGGCGGAGGCGGAGGGGTCTTGCCCTTCTTCTTGCCGGGAGGCGGAGCCTCGGGGATGGGAATGGGTGCGTTCTCCGTCCTTCGATCGACGAGGTCCTGGCGTCGATCCCGCAGGCGCTCGCCCGTCTCCGGGTCGAGGTAGGTGCGCTCGATGCCCAGGATGTCCGCCAGGCGCACCAGCGGCAGGAGCTGATCCCGCAGCCGGAGGACCTCCGCACCATGGACGCGCTCGATGCGCTTGCCCACGTCCGCCGCCCGTACCCACACGAACTCCACCACGTTCACCTGGGGGATGGCGAAGCGGAAGTCGTTCACGCCGACGATCATCGAAGGGATGATCGCGAGGGTGAGCGGGAGCCGCAGGAGCACGGTGGTGCCCACGCCCACGTGGGTCTCTAGCTCCACGTGCCCGCCCAGCTTCTCGGTGTTGGACCGGACGACATCCATGCCGACCCCGCGTCCCGAGATGTCCGAGACC
>CAYZND010000417.1:0-3111 GCA_964479495.1 uncultured Mesoterricola sp. | reverse complement strand
GGGCCACCACCCAGCCCTGCTCGTCGAAGCCCTTGCGCCCCGCCCGCCCCGCGATCTGGTGGAAGTCCCTCGCGCTGAGGATGGCCGTCTTCTCGCCGTTGTACTTGCAGAGCTTGGTGAAGAGCACCGTGCGGATGGGCACGTTGATGCCGACGCCGAGCGTGTCCGTGCCACAGATGATCTTCAGCAGGCCCTTCTGGGCCAGCTGTTCCACAAGGATCCGGTACTTGGGCAGGAGCACCCCCCGGTGCAGGCCGATGCCGTGGCGCAGCCAGCGCTTCAGGTCGGGACCATAGGGCGAGTTGAACTTGGTGCCTTCGAGCGCCTGCGCGATGGCCGCCTTCTCCTCCTTCGTGCAGACGTTGATGCTGGTGAAGTCCTGGGCGCTGGTGGCCGCTTCCAGCTGCGTAAAGTGCACCACGTAGACCGGTGCCTTGCCCTCCAGCGCCAGCTTCTCTACCGTGAGGGGCAGGGGCGACTCCGCAAAGGAGAAGGCCAGCGGCACGGGCCGCTCGGCCGACTTCACGGCCACCGTGGGCAGGCCGTTGAGGGCCGTCAGCTCCTCCTCGAAGAAGGAAGTGTCGCCCAGCGTCGCCGACATCAGCAGGAAGCGCGTCTGCGGCAACGTGAGCAGGGGCACCTGCCAGGCCACGCCCCGCTCGCGGTCGGCGTAGTAGTGGAACTCGTCCATCACCACGTCCTGCACGTCCAGGTCCTCGCCCTCGCGCATCGCGAGGTTCGAGAGGATCTCCGCGGTGCAGCAGAGGATCGGCGCATCGTGGTTCACCGTGGCATCCCCCGTGGAGAGCCCCACGTTCTGAGGCCCGAACTCCTTGCAGAGGGCCAGCCATTTCTCGTTGACCAGGGCCTTGATGGGGCAGGTGTAGACCGAGCGCCGCCCCTGGGCCAGGGAGCGGAAGTGCAGCGCCGCCGCCACCAGCGACTTCCCCGAGCCCGTGGGCGTGTTCAGGATGACGTTCTTCCCCTCGAAGACTTCCAGGATCGCCGCCTCCTGGGCCTCGTAGAGCCGGATGCCCTTCCCTTCCGCATACTCCAGGAACCGCCCCAGCAGCGCGTCGGAAGAAGACTCCCCGTCGCGCGGGAGGAGATCGTAGAGGTTTGCGGACATCCGTCGGCTCCAGGTATGGAACCATCATCCCAGAGAGGGGGGTTCAGTGGACAAGCCGCGATGCGAGTGGGCAGGGACCGACCCGCTGTACCAGCGCTACCACGACGAGGAGTGGGGCGTGCCGTGCCACGATGACCGGCACCTCTTCGAGATGCTCATCCTGGAAGGCGCCCAGGCGGGGCTCGCCTGGATCACCATCCTGCGCAAGCGGGAAGCCTACCGGAAGGCCTTCGAGGGGTTCGATCCCCGGCGCGTGGCCGCCTTCGACGCGGCCCGAGTCGAGACCCTGCTGCAGGATCCCGGGATCGTGCGCAACCGCTTGAAGATCATGGCAGCCGTGGACAATGCGAAGGCGTTCCTGGAGGTGCAGGCGGAGTTCGGCAGCTTCGATGCCTACCTGTGGCCCTTCATCGGCGGGCAGCCCCGGATCAACCGCTGGAAGACCCTGGCCGAGGTCCCTGCGGTCACCCCCGAGGCCGAAGCCCTCAGCAAGGACCTCAAGCGCCGGGGGTTCCGCTTCGTGGGGCCCACGATCGTCTACGCCTTCATGCAGGCCGTGGGAATGGTGGACGACCATGTGGGCCACTGCTGGAAGCGCGCCAAAGGCTGATGCCATATTCACAGAGCGTCCTGGACGCTCACGATCTCTCCGCCTGGATCGAAGAAAGGCTCTTCGCGCATTACCAGGGGAGATCTCCTCATTCAGTCAGATGACGGGCAGTGGGATTACCTGCTTTTCATCCCTTTGATCCCCTTCATCCTTGTTCACCATTCTTTCAAAGCTGGATTGACAGGGATAAAGGGGATGAAGGGGATCAAGGAAGCAGGACTTGAACGAACATGGAGGCCCCATGGCTGGTTGCCAACCTTGATGCTCGCCGCTCTCCGAACCGGAGGGTAGTGCGCCGATCAAGCACACCCCGGAATTCCGCAAGAAACCCGAAGAAAAGACGCGGCCGCGAATACATGCGAAGGCCCGCTCCGTGGCTGCACGAAGCCGTTAGCGACTTGTTCATACACAACGCGGCCATCCGGCGTGCCGCACAGGAAAGGATGCCTTGATGGTTCGGGCCCCCTTCGCGTCCGCCCGCGGGGCGGTTTCGCGTGTCTTCGCGGCTCATTTCTTCCCCCGGAACTCTTTTGCGGCTGATCCCGCATCAGGAAGCGCTTCTGCCCATGGCCACTTTGCCGTGATGGCCATTCGGTCCTACCGGGCCCAGTCCAGGCTGTCGCGCTTGGCCATCCAGTGGGCGCCAAGCTCCAGGACGATGGCCCGCTCGCAGAGCTCCAGGGCCCCGTGGAAGTCGCCGAGCTCGCTGAGGGCCTGGACGCCGCGCTCCAGCGCCGTCGTGGCTTCGAGGGCCGCCCGGTAGCCGTGGCCGAGGTCCTCCTCCATGGCAGGGAGGTGGCGCAGGAATCCCTCCACCGCCTCGCTCACGCCCTGCCAGTCCTGGAGCTGGGCCCGGGCTTCCGCCAGGCGGTCGAAGGCCACGGCCTTGACGGCATTGGGCAGGCTCTGCTGGCTCTCGAAGGTCCGGAGCAGGTACTTCTGCGCGGCCTGGGGTCCATTGAAGGCGGCCTCCCGGTGGCCGGACAGGAGGTCCTCCAGGATCTCTTTCACCGATTTCTGGACAGGTTCGATGCGCTTGGCCATGGGCACCCAAAGGATCAGTGGAGCATGATCGCCGCGGTCAGGCCATCTCGAGGGTGTCCGCGCCGGTGAAGACCGCCAGGCCCTCCAGGGCCTCGTCCAGGCGCTTCAGCCGCACCTTGGTCGGGCGGATGCCCTTCTCCCACCAGAGGCCACGCACCTCCAGCACCCCTTTGTCCCGGTGCACCTTGGGATCCAGGCGGCCCACGAGGCGCTCGCCTTCCAGGATGGGCAGGACGTAGTAGCCGTACTGGCGCTTGGAGGCCGGCGTGAAGGCTTCGAAGCGGTAGTCGAAACCGAAGCGGCGCAGGCAGCGGGCCCGGTCCCGCAG
>CAYZND010000416.1:0-3124 GCA_964479495.1 uncultured Mesoterricola sp. | reverse complement strand
TCCCACAGCAGGATGCCAAGGGCCGCGCCCAGTGCCGCGCCCCAGGCCCCGGCCCGGCGGTTCATCCAGCGGGCGAAGGCCACCACCGCCAGGAAGCCGAGCGCCTCCCAGGCGTAGAACAGCGCCGAACCCAGGAGGGCGAGCGAAAAGGGCAGTCCCCCCTTGACCTCGATGGTGGCGGGCACCCAGTGGAAGATGCCGATGAGGCCCAGCAGGAAGACCAGGTAGGTCCAGGCCAGGGAGCGCTCGCGGAAGACCCCCTCGAAGAGCAGGGCCGGGAAGAGGAAGGCCAGCAGGGGTTCGTGATAGCCGAGGCCCGAGGCCGCCGGGAAGCGGAAGACGAGGGTGAACAGCCCAGCCAGGACCAGCGTCTCGAAGAGTCTCAGGCCGGGAGCACGGACACCGCCAGGAGCGGCGTTCAACGGGCCCTCCGCTCCACCTCGTAGCAGGCGATGCCCGCCGCCACCGCGGCGTTCAGGCTCTCCACCCCCAGGACGGGGATCTCCAGGAACCTCACCGCCGGAGGCAGGTCCACGTCCTTCCAGCCATGTCCCTCGTTGCCCACCAGGATCCGCACCGGCTCCGTGAGGTCCGCCCGGTCCAGGCGCTGGGAGCGCTTGGCGCGATGGAGCGCAAACCAGGACCCGGCGTCGGGCTCCAGCTTGTCGCAGCGGCGGATGGGGAGCAGGAAGGCCGCGCCCATGCTGCCCCGCAAGGCCTTGGCGCTGAAGGGATCGGTGCAGCCGGGCCCCAGCAGTGCTTCCTGGAACCCGAAGGCCGCAGCGCTGCGGAGCACGGCCCCCAGGTTGCCGGGATCCTGGATTCCCCAGGGCACGATGACCCGGGCCGGGAGAGGCCCGGAGGGCTCCGGCCCCAGCTCCACCAGCAGGGCGTGCTCCGGCGGGCTGCCCGCGTGGGCCAGATCCCGCATGAGGGCCTCCCCCAGCACCAGGGTCTCAGGCGCCCTCAGCCGCTCCAGGGGGTGGATCCCCACGCCTTCCAGGCGCAGCCAGGTGATAGGCCGGAATCGCTCGCAGACGGTGGTCTTGGCCCGGTCGGCCCAGGCTTCGATGAGCTTGTCGCCCAGCAGCAGCGTGTGCGTGCGCTTGGCGCCACCGGCGGCTATCAGCGTCTTGATGGACTTGAACCGGGGATTGGCCCGACTGGTGATCGTGAGCGCGGTCTCCATGCCTTCAGCCTATCCCGGGAGTATCATCCCTTTCCACCTGCAAGGAGCTTCCATGGCGCTGCGTCTGCTGCTTCCGCTCTTGGCTTTGTGGCTCTGCGCCCTTCCGCTCTCGGCCCAGGGACGCCTGTTCGAGGAGGATGCGATCCTGCCCCCCAGCCTGGGTGTCAATGCCCAGCTGGGCTTCCCCCTGGGCACCGCGAACCGGGACCTGAACGAACACTACGGCTGGGGGCTTGCGCTCAACTACCCCTGGCACCTGGGTGGCCGCCACGTGCTGCGCCCCAACCTCGAGTACAACCGCTACCGCATCTCACCGCCCTCCCCGCCCGCCTGGGCCGCGGAGGCGGACCAGAGCCCGGACCTCACGAGCTGGAAGGTGGGGGTGGACTACCTGCTGTACCAGGAACCCTGGGCCCACCACGGCCCCTATGTCTTCGTGGGGGCGGGCCTCCAGTGGTCGCGATCCGAGCATCGGGTCGCGAACGCGTCCGGGACCGCGCTGGTCTCACACCGCGCCACCTCGCAAGCACCGTGGGTCGGCACCGGCTTCGGCTACCAGTTCACACCGGACATCGCCCTGGAGGTGCGCTACTCGTTGACAGCCTACGAGGCCCAGAAGGGCCAGCGACTTGGCAGCTACACACTCACCGAGTCCGTGCGGCGGGAGGGTTCCTTCGTCCACATGGTCCTGGCGGTGCGGGCCCCCTTCTGAAGTCCAGGACGCGGCCCCCAGGACCGTGGACGCAGGCGGGGATCCTTCGCATACTCGGCGGAGCATGCCGATGGAGCCCCATCCCGATCCCTGCACCCTGCTCTGCGTGGGGGAAGTGGTCTGGGACCTCTTCCCTGAGGGTCCCTGCCTGGGCGGCGCCCCCTTCAACGTGGCCGTGCACCTGGCCCGGCTGGGCTTCCGCACCACGCTGCTCACCGCGTTGGGACAGGACGAGCTGGGCCAGGCGGCCCTGGCCTTCCTGGAGCGCGAGGGGATCCCCGGCGCGCAGCTCCATCCGGAGGCTCCCACGGGAACCGTGACGGTGGCTCTGGACAGCCGGGGGGAACCCACCTTCGCCATCCAGCCCCGCTGCGCGTGGATGGAGCTGGACTTCGGTCACCCAGCGCTCCCCCGTGCTCCCACCGGCGTGGTGTTCGGCGGACTTGCCATGCACGGCCCCGGCAATCGGGAGGGACTCGCGCGCTACCTGGCTCGGGCGGTTCCCCACTGGCACCTGTGCGACCTCAACCTGCGGCCGGGATGGGCGGACCCAGAGGTGGTGCGCTGGTGCCTGGCACATGCCGACGTCCTCAAGGTGAATGCCGAGGAGTGGCATGTCCTCCGCTCCCAGATCGGATGCGAAGGAGACCTGCCGGCATGGCTGGCCCAGACCTCGCTCACGGCCGTCTGCCTCACGCTCGGTCCGGAGGGCCTGCGCTGGGTGGGCCGGGACGGCACGGACCTTCACCTGCCCGCGCCGGTCCCCTGCGGGGGCGTGGTGGACACGGTGGGCGCCGGGGACGCCGTCACCGCCGGGGTGGCCTCCGGACTGGCCCGCAGCGAGGCGCCCGCGGTGTTCCTGCAGCGCAGCCTGCAGGCTGCCGCGGAGGTCTGCGGCCACCCGGGCGCCCTTCCCCCCCGGCGTTGAAAGCCCCGTGGGATCCTGCGCCAAGGGCTCCGAATCCCTGCAGCAGTGCAGGGTTCGGCGGATGAACCGTCACAGGCGGAGGGGACGAGCCGTGGGCCTCCCGTCACCCGCGCAACCGGGATGGAGGTTGCCGGTGGAGGCTTGCTTTGTGGGGCCAGGTCTTCGCGAACGACCCGAAGGGTCCAGGCTGCTCCCGTAGGTCAGCCGCCGAGCCGCAGCGGGCAGAGGCGACGACAGAGGTTGCAGGCGTAGAGGTCGAACCCCCGCGGAGTCTTGTAGAAGGACTGCTTCCGGC
>CAYZND010000415.1:2152-3168 GCA_964479495.1 uncultured Mesoterricola sp. | reverse complement strand
GCCCGTGGTGAAGGCGTCGGGCAGGGCGACGAAACCGAACTCCTCCGTGCTGTAGAGGGAGAGATCCCACAGCGCCTTCTCCAGGATGCCGGCCATGGAGGTGAGCCAGGCGAGGACCGCCTGCTCGTGGCGCCCCCGGCTGTTCATGGTGTCGATGGGGCTGATCTGAACCTTGCTGAAGGCCAAGAGTTCGGCAGTCCTCGCCCGATCGAGAGGCAGGGGCACACCGAAGCCCGCCGCCGCGCCCAGGGGGCACTTGTCCAGCCGCTGCCAGAGCCCGGGCAGCGCCTCCAGCTCCTCGATCATGCCCTCGGCGAAGGCCACGGCCCACTGGCCCCAGGTGGAGGGCATGGCCCGCCGCAGGTGGGTGTAGCCGGGCAGGGGTGCCTTCGCGTGCTTCAAGGCGAGCTCCAGGAAGGTCCGCGCGAGCAGGGCCGCCGACGCCGCGAGGACCAGCACCTGGTCCCGCATGAGGAGCCGCAGGGCGGTGATGACCTGATCGTTCCGGGAGCGGCCCAGGTGGACACGCTTGCCGGTCTCACCGAGGGCTTCCGTGAGCGCGGCCTCCAGGGCGGTGTGGCCGTCCTCCTGCTCGGGAAGGATCACGATCCCACCCTTGAGCGCCGTTTCCCTCAACACCTTCAGCTGGGCCACCAGGGCCCTGGCTTCCGCTTCCGGCAGCAGGCCCGTCTCGCCCAGCATCCGCGCGTGGGCGGCGCTGGCCTCGGCATCAAAGGGCAGCAGGGAGAGGTCCGTGACGGGATCCTCGCCAACGGTGAAGCGGTGGAGCAGGGCATCCAGGGGCAGGCCCTTGGACCACAACTGTTCAGCCATGGACCGCCTCCAGGGCCTTCAGCCGGAAGAACTCCCGGGCCAGGGCGGCATAGAAGGAGGTGCCGGCGTTCAGCTCCTTGAGGGAGAGCCACTCGTTGGGGCGATGGCTGCGCATTGTATCGCCCGGTCCCGCCTTCACCGCCGGGAGGTCGCCCAGGAAGGCCCAGTCGGAGGTGGTGTCG
>CAYZND010000415.1:1644-2142 GCA_964479495.1 uncultured Mesoterricola sp. | reverse complement strand
GTGTCGGAGCCCACGGGCACCTTGGCGCCGGCGGCCTTGAGGGCGGCCTTCACGATGGCTTGTCCTGCATCCGTAGCCATGGGTTGGTAGCCGGAGGCCAGCACGGACACATGGCTCTGGAGCTCAGCGGAGAGCCAGGCCACCACCTGCGCATCCGTGAGGTTCGGCGTGGTCCGCAGGTCCACCACGAACTCGCACCGGTCCGGCACCTGGTTCCGGGCCAGGCCGCCGTTCACCTGGGTCACCACGGGCTTCGTCGTGCCCAGGAGAGGGTGGGCCTCGAAGGCCATGGCCTCGAGCTTCATCATGTCCCGGGCCGCCTTGTGGATGGCGTTCTCGCCGAGCTTGGCATGGGCCACATGGGCGGAGACGCCCTGGGCGACGCACTGCAGCACCAGCATGCCCCGCTGGGCGGCGCAGACCTTCAGGCCCGTGGGCTCGCCCACCACGGCGGCGTCGAGCTTGCCGAGCTTGGGCAGCAGCTCCTGGATGCCTTGG
>CAYZND010000415.1:0-1634 GCA_964479495.1 uncultured Mesoterricola sp. | reverse complement strand
CGCCCCGTACCTCTTCCCGCACGAAGGCGAAGACGGCGGTGCCGTTGGAGCCCACCTCCTGCGCCATCAGGATCTGGGCGGCCAGGATCATGGCCGCCACGCTGCCCTTGGCGTCGTTGGCGCCCAGGCCGTGAAGGGATTCGCCCTCCCAGTGGGGCTTGAAGGGATCCGTATTCCAGCCCGCGCAGGGCGGCACGGTGTCCAGGTGGCTCACGAAGAGTAACCGCGGGCCGCCATGGCCCACCTCGAACCACACGTTGAGGCCTTCCTGTCGGGGCTTGAAGCCCAGGGTCGTGAGCTGCTTCACGAGGAAGGCGGAGACCGCCTCCTCGGTTCCGGAGACGCTGGGGATGGCCACGAGGGCTTCGAGCAGCTGGGCGGGGCTCACGAGGCACCCGCCGTCACGATCTTGGTGCCGCTGCCTTCGTTGGTGAACACCTCGGTGAGGATGGCGTCGGGCAGCACGCCGGAGACCAGGTGGACGGAGGTGACGCCCAGGGCGAGGGCTTTCCGCGTGGCGGCGATCTTGGGTCGCATGCCGTCCTTGATGGCGCCGCTCTCCTCCATCTTGGCCAGGGTGCCCAGGTCCGCGAAGGGCACCAGGCTGCTGGGATTGGCGGGGTCCGAGAGGAGTCCCGGCACCTTCAGCACGAAGAAGAGCTTCTCCGCCTTCAGGGCGATGGCGATCTCCGTGGCCACCGTGTCCGCGTTGGTGTTGAGCACCTGGCCGCTCTCGTCCACGGAGAAGGGCGCGATGACCGGCACATAGCCGCCGTCGATGAGGTGCTTGATGAGGCTGACGTCCACGGCGGTCACGTCGCCCACCAGGCCGAAGTCCACCACTTGCCCGTCCACGGCCACGGGGGGCCGCTTCTGGGCCTTGAGGATGCCCCCGTCCAGGCCCGAGAGGCCCACGGCAGGGAGCCCTTCCGCTTCGAGGGCGCCCAGGAAGTCCATCTGGGCTTGGCCCTTGAAAGCCATCTGGGCGGCCTGGAGCACCTCCGGCGGCGTGACCCGCCGCCCCGCGACCTTCTGGATGGGCAGGTCCAGCCGCTTGCAGAGGTTGTCGAGGCCGATGCCGCCGCCGTGCACGATGACGAGCGGGATGGAGAAGCTCCAGAGCAGGGCGAGCTGCGCGCACACGCTGCGGCACAGGGCGGGGTCGTCGATCATCTCGCCGCCCAGCTTCACCACGAAGGTGTGGTTCCGGAACAGGCGGACGTACTGGGCCGCGCTCCGGAGGGTGTCGAAGGGTCGCATCGTGGCGTGCATCAGGGGGTCCTCAATTAGGCAACTGATTTGCTTTTATCAGTTATCCCTTTCATCCCCTTCATCCCTGTTCATTCATCTTTTAAAGACTTTGTTAACAGGGATAAAGGGGATGAAGGGGATGAAAACAAAAAGATGAAGCCATTTCACAGACCGGAATCCTTGTTCAACCTTTGAGGATCCAGTCCACCAGCGCCCGCTGGACGTGGAACCGGTTCTCCGCTTCGTCGACGACCTTGCTGCTGGGGTGGTCCAGCACGCCGTCGGCCACTTCCACGTTCCGCCGGGTGGGCAGGCAGTGCATGAAGATGGCGTCCTTGGCGGCCTTCTCCATGTGGGCTCGCGTGGTCATCCAATCTGGGAAC
>CAYZND010000414.1:0-3168 GCA_964479495.1 uncultured Mesoterricola sp. | reverse complement strand
GTCACCACTCTGCTGGGACTCTATCTGCAACCGAATTAATTATAGACATTTTGGGAATGTTGCACTGGCCTTCTCGATCGTGAGGTAGACGAGAGTCTGGTTGAGCAGCTGGTAGGCGATCTCGCCGAAGGTGATGGGTCCCGTCATGCCCGGAGTCACGCGACCTTCCAGCTTGGAATAGAGGAAGTTCAGGATGCAGTTGCAGGAGAAGAGAGGCGCAATGCCGGAGGGGATGGCCCCCTGGAAGGCCTCCACATAGTCCGCGATGGGTGCTGCGAGCTTGTAGGCCACGCCCTCGAACACGGGGGCGTAGAAGTCCACGCATCCGGAGGCCGTGTCGATGCCCTGGATGCTCACGTTCACCATGACGCCGTTGTAGTTGGCCACCAGCGGGAGCTTGGTGTCGATCGTCCGGCTCGCCAGGTAGTCGGCAAACACCCACTTCTTGCCATTGATCCAGCACTCCCGGGCCCGGAATCCATCGGCCGGGAAGGTGATGATGTCGCCGTCTCCCGGGTGGAACAGGTTCACGATGCCGAGGTGCGCCCGCACCTGCGGCGCCAGGGCACAGTGCATGGCCACGCCGCGGTCGTCATGCACCCGCCCGGTATGCCCCTCCACCACCTTCGGGGTGATCCGGCCCAGATCGGCCAGGTGGACTCCGGAGATCCACCCCACGATGGGCCGGAGGTACATCTGGGGATAGTCCGGGGCCTCCCGGGCATAGTTCAGGTGGACATCGCTGTTGGCGGGCAGGATGAGGAACGTGAACCCGTTCTCGGGGGCTTCCTCGGCGATCCTCGGAAGGGTCTCAGGCCCATGGGCGGTGATCCGGGTGTAGAGGACCTCCGGCGGGAGTTCCGTGACGAAGAGGACGTCGGATCGCACCTGGCCCCCTTCCTCTGTCATGAAGTAGGGAATGGTCCCGGCGATCCACTCGCCGGTGGGCAACCCAGACAGGGCTTCCTCGCTGCCGGCCAGCACGAGCCGCCGGCCGGACCGGATCAGCTCCGAGACTTCAGCGACCGTTCTGAGCATCTCCCGCCTCCTCCCCAAAGATGGCCTTCAGATCCTCCTCGAGCATGCCCTCGAGCTTGGTGAAGAACGCGTGGAGGTCCTCCACCGCCAGGTCCACGGCGGCCGGTGACCCGCCCTCGCGCTGCACGAACCGCACGATCCGCGAGACGCACATGGCGGCAGAGAGTGCCTTGAACTGATGCACACGCTGGCCCTTCACCAACGCCTTCCAGGCCGGGTGGCTCTTGGGGGGGATCATCCAGGGAACCTCACGCCGGCTGCAGACCAGCCTGCCTCCAGGTCATCGGCCGGGTTTCGGGCTAGGATAAGAATCGGGAGGCACCATCGTGAAGCTGGCCATCAATGGGCTGGGACGCATCGGGAGGCTGGCGCTGAGGCGGCTCCTGGACCACCCGGACATCGAGGTCGTGGGCATCAACGACCTGGCCGACACCCGGACCCTCGCCCACTTGGTCAAATACGATTCCGTCCACGGCAAGGCCACCTTCCCGGTCCGTCACGAGGGCGACCGCTTGATCCTCGGCGAGCGCGCCATCCCCGTCACACACCACCGGGACATCGAGCCCCTGCCCTTCGGCATGCAGGGGGCCCGGATCGTCCTCGAATGCACCGGGGCCTTCACCGCGGGTGACCAGGCTCGGGCTCACCTCCGGCAGGCCACCTCCCACGTGCTGGTTTCCGCACCGTCGGAGGACGCAGACTTCACGGCCGTCCTGGGCGTGAACCAGGACAAGCTGGACCTGGCGCGTCATAAGGTCATCAGCGCCGCCAGCTGCACCACGCATGGCCTGGCCCCCCTGCTGCAGGTGATGGATCAAGCCTTCGGTGTGGCCTTCGGCCTCGTCACGGCCGTGCATGCCTACACCAACGACCAGCGGATCCTGGACCTCCCGCACCCGGACCTGCGCCGGGCCCGGGCAGCCTCCATGAGCATGATTCCCACGGCCACAGGCGCGGTGGAAGCCATCGACCAGGTGCTCCCGCACCTGGCGGGTCGCATCGACGGCCTCGCCGTCCGGGTGCCCACACCCGATGTAAGCCTGGTGGATCTCTCCCTGCTGCTGTCCCGGGACGCCACCGCAAGCAGGATCCAGGAAGCCTTTGAGGCCGCGGCGACCAGCGGCCCGCTTGCCGAATACCTGGACATCGTCGAGGACGAGATCGTGAGCATCGATCTCACGGGAAACCCCGCCAGCTGCATCTTCGATCCGTTTCTGACCAAGGTCATGACGCCACGGTTCGTGAAGGTGTTCGGATGGTATGACAACGAGTACGGCTATGCTGCCCGCCTCGTGGACCTCGCCCTGCACGTTGGCGGGAAGCTAGAGGAGGGACTGCATTGATCGCCATCAATGGAGTGGGACGGATCGGCAGGATCGCAGCGCGGCGCCTGGCCGTGTCGCGTCCGGAACTCCTGTGCGCCTTCAACGATCCGGCGGACCTGGAGACGGTGGTCCATCTCCTCCGCTTCGACTCCATCCACGGGGATGACCATCCGCCTGTGCATGGCCTGAGGAAGGGCCGCCAGGATTTCCTGAACATCGAAGGCCACGAATACCCGCTGTTCCATGAGACGGATCCCGCCCGGATCCCCTTCCCGGAATGCGGAGCCAAGCTCGTGGTGGAGGCTTCCGGACGCTACACGGATCGCGCCGGAGCCGCGCGGCACCTGAAGGATTCCGTGTCCCACGTGATCATCTCCGCCCCGAGCCCCGATCCGGACTTCACGGTGATCCACCCCTTCAACGGCCACCTGCTGGACCTGGAAAGGCATCGGGTCATCTCCAACGCGAGCTGCACCGCCCACGCCACGGCGCCGATGCTGCATGTCCTGGAGCACGCCTTCGGCTTCGAGGGCGTCGGCATGAGCACGGTCCATGTGGTGACCAACGATCAGCGCCTCCTGGATGCGCCCCACAAGGACATCCGCAGGGCCCGTGCCGCCTTCATGGGCATCATCCCGACCACCAGCAGCGCCTTCAGCGCCCTCCACAAGGCATTGCCCCACCTTCCGGAAGGCTTCGATGGCTGGGCCCTCCGGGTGCCCACCCTCAGTGTGAACCTCGTGGACCTGGGCGCGGTGCTGAAGGTGGACGTCACCGTGGAGGACCTCCAGAAGGCCTACCGGAC
>CAYZND010000413.1:2474-3175 GCA_964479495.1 uncultured Mesoterricola sp. | reverse complement strand
TCTACACCTCTCTATTCGTCGGCAGCGTCAGATGTGTATAAGAGACAGACCTCGGGCAGGGCCGGACCATGGAATGCCAGGAAGGCGGCGAAGGCGGTGCGCATCGCGCTGCGATCATCGACCAGCGTGTCATCGAGATCCAGCAGGAGGAGCTTCATGCTTCCTCGGACTTCAGCAGCCGCGCCACGGTCCGGGGATGCAGACCCAGGCGCCGGGCGATCTCCCGCTGACTGTGGCCCTGTTTCATCAGGGCCAGGATCTCCGGGCGGTGTTCGATCGCCGTGCTCGGCCGGCCCACGGGGGTGGTGGCGCGGGCGAGACCGGACTTCACCTGGTCCCGGTGGGTCACCCGCTGGAACGTGGACAGGACGCGGATGATCCGGAAGAGCTCGGGCCCTTGGTCCGAGGTGAAGTCGAAGTCATCGGCCAGGGTGGCCAATGCGACATCGTGGGCGCGGAGCAGGTCCAGGAAGGACACCAGCTCGGGCAGGCTGCGGGCGATGCGATCCAGCTTCCAGGCCACGACCACGTCCAGTTCACCGCCTCGCACGGCTCTCAGCAGCCGCTCCCGTGCGTTCAGGCGCACGGCGTCTTCCGCCGCGACCTCGTGCTCCGCGAGGGTCACCTGCCATCCCTTCTGCTCCGCAAAGGCCCTCAGAGCATGCCCCTGCTTCGTCAGGTCCAGGGCATCCTCGCCGCGG
>CAYZND010000413.1:0-2464 GCA_964479495.1 uncultured Mesoterricola sp. | reverse complement strand
CGGACACGGGCATAGAGGGCAGCCCGGAGGGGGCGTGGGGCGGGCGATTGCATGGGAAGAGGGTAGCGCGACCCGGAATCGGCCGGATCAGCCTGGCGCAAAACCAGGGTGTTTTGCGCCACTCGGATCCTCGAACCTGCAAGGAGGGAAGGAGGAGGAACGAGATGCACATGGCGGACGCCCTGGTCTCCCCGGCGGTGGGCGGCACGCTGTGGGCCGCGTCCGCCGCCCTGCTGGCCTACAGCTCCCGCCAGGTGGCGAAGGACCCGGATACGGGCCGCATCCCGCTCATGGGCGTGCTGGGCGCCTTCGTCTTCGCGGCGCAGATGATCAACCTCTCCATTCCAGGGACCGGTTCCAGCGGCCACCTGGGTGGGGGCCTGCTGCTGGCGGTGCTGCTGGGACCCCATGCCGCCTTCCTGACCATGGCCTCGGTGCTCACGGTGCAGGCCCTGTTCTTCGCCGATGGGGGATTGCTGGCCCTGGGCTGCAACATCTTCAACCTGGGCTTCACCACGGCCTACCTGGCCTACCCGCTCCTGGTGAAGCCTCTGCTTTCGGGTCAGGCCTCGCCAGGGCGCCGGACCTGGGCCCTCATGCTGGGGGCGGTGCTGGGACTCCAGCTCGGCGCCTTCGGCGTCGTCCTGGAGACGGTGCTGTCGGGCCGCACGGAGCTGCCGTTCTCCACGTTCGTGCTGGCCATGCAGCCCATCCATCTCGCCATCGGGCTGGTGGAGGGCGCCGTCACCGTGGCGGTGGTGTCGTTCCTGGCTCAGGCGCGGCCCGAGCTGGTGCGGGCTGCTCCGGCACAGGGATCGCTGTTGCGGAAGCTGGCGTACATGGCGGTCCTTGCGGTGCTGGTTGGCGGCGTCCTCTCTTGGTACGCCTCCTCCCGCCCCGATGGCCTGGAGTGGGCCATCGAGCGTGTCAACGGCCAGGCGGAGCTGGAGGAGCCCAAGAGCCGCGTGCACGAAGGCCTGGCGGGTGTGCAGGCGTCGACGGCCTTCCTGCCGGACTACACCTTCAAGGGCGTGGAGGGTGAGTCCAGGGCGGGAACCTCGACCTCCGGCGTCGTCGGCGGGCTCATCACGCTGGCCTTGGCCGCGGGCCTGGGCTTTCTCCTCAGCCGCCGGCGGAAGGCCTCACAGCACCCGTAGCCAGAGCCCCTTGAGGTAGAAACCCTCGGGGTGGTCCAGGGCATAGGGATGGTCGCCGGGCTGCCCCAGGTGCGCCAGGACCTGGGCTTCGCGCCCGGCCTCCAGCAGGGCAGTCCACACGGCTTCTTGGAACCGGGCGCGGTCCATGTGCTGGGAGCAGGAGAAGCACCAGAGCATCCCGCCGCGCCGGGTGGCAAGAGCCCCCAGGCGGAAGACGTCCTTGTAGGCCTTGAAGGCCTTGTCCACGTCCTTGCGCTGCTTGGCGAAGGCAGGCGGATCCACCACGACGCGGTCCCAGGCTTCCGGTTCCAGGGCGCGCATGAGTTCGAAGGCGTCCCCCTGCAGCCGGGTGTGGCGGGCCGGGTCCAGGCCGTTCAGGGCCCAGTCGCGCTCCGCCTGGTCCAGGGCCGGGGCGGAAATGTCCAAGGTCGCCACCTCGGTGGCGCCGCCGAGGCCCGCATGGATGGAGAAGCCCCCCGTGTAGCCGAAGGCGTTGAGCACGCGGCAGCCCCGGGAGACGCGGCCCAGGGCCAGGCGGTGCTCCCGCTGGTCCAGGAAGAAGCCGGTCTTCTGGCCCTTCAGGAGGTCCACGGTGAGCTTCGCAGAGCCCTCCTGGATGGTGATGGGGCCCGCGAGGCTGCCCTTCAGCAGACGATTCACCACCTCGAGGTTCTCCTCCTTCCGGCCCGACTGGCTGCGCTCCACGAAGACCGTGAGGCCCTGGGCTTTCGCCAGCGTCTGGAGCTCCGGCCACCAGGTTTCGCGCAAGGCCTCCAGGCCCGCCGTGCCCACCTGGAGCACCAGGGCGTGGGCGTAGCGGTCCACCACGAGGCCAGGAAGGAGGTCCCCCTCGCCGAAGACCCAGCGGCAGCCGGCATCGGGGCCATCCAGGCCCAGCGTCTGGCGGAGGTCCAGGGCGTTCCGGAAGCGCTCCTGGAAGAACGGCGCATCGAGCGGGGCGTCCTCGAAGCGGAAGATGCGGGCTGCCAGCGCATTGACCGGCGAGGCCGTGCCCACACCCAGGACATGGCCCGAGGCGTCCGCCAGCCGGACCAGGGGCGATCGGGGCGCTTCCTGCAAAGCCCCGGAGAAGACCCAGGGATGCCGCTTGGAGAGGAGGGCCTCCTTGCCGGGCTTGAGGCGGAGGATGGGATAGGGCCAGGTCGAAGTCATGGAGCCTTTCATCGCTTGAGGATCCTTTTGAGCGCTTGAGCCAGGGCCTGGACGTCCTGTTCCGTCGTGTCCGGCAGGAGGCTCACGCGGATGACGCTGCGAGCTTCCTCCTTCGAGTATCCCAGGGCCAGGAC
>CAYZND010000412.1:0-3181 GCA_964479495.1 uncultured Mesoterricola sp. | reverse complement strand
CCCCGCGCACGGGGCCCCCGCGTCGCGCATCTCCCCCATGAGCTCCCGGATCTCCGGGAAGGTCCTCCCCTGGAGCTTGTGGCGGAACAGCTCCTGGCACCGCTTGCCCATGAGGGCGATGCCCTTGGTCAGCTTCTCGAGCATCTCCCGGCGGGCAGCGACCTGCTCCGGGTCGGGGGCATCCCCGTGCAGGGGGTGCTCATCCACGGAGACCTGCAGGTGCTCCCCATGCCGCACGGACTTTTTCCGCTGAGCGAACAACTTGAAGCGGAGGATCTGGAAGGCCAGCGGCACCAGCTCCTCCATCCGTTCCACATGGCCATACTTCTCGTGGAGCACCACGAGCACCTCCTGCGCGAGATCTTCCGCGCTGTCCCTTGCATACCGGGATGCCGCGAATGCGACGATCCTTTCACGCAGGCGCGCGAGCACCTCGGGCCGGGCCTCGCTAGGCCGGGCCTCGCCAGGCCGGGTCGGATCTGACGGGTTCAGATCCGGTTCCGTATCCATTTGGGTGGACGGGACTTCCAAGAATCGCCTCAGGAAACCATTCGACCGTAGCACAGCAGCGGGGGAGGCTTCACGTCTGCTGTGCCACGGTCAGGGGGAGTTCCCCCGGAGGCGATGGGATCGATTGCTTTCAGGCCGTGTGGCTGGCGGCTTCCGAGCGGGGTTTGCCCACCTGTACGTGTGCCGCCACGATGTGGGCGCCATAGCTGCCGAAGGGCGTCGCCGGGCCGCACTTCCGCCAGACGGGACAGGCCGAGCCCTGGCAATCGGCGCGGTGGCACCGGTTCCGGAGACTCTCTGGCACGCGGCACAGGGGGGAACTGGCGGACCACTGGTTGTACTTCCTCGTGGTGTTCACGGCGACTCCTGGGCAAGAGGCAAGGCCTTGCAGGAATTCCCCTCCGAACGGGATGCCGTGGGGGGCGTGAAGCATCCGCACATCGGGGGAGCAGAAATTGCCAATTTTTCACGCAATTTTGCGCATCATTCGGGGCGGCGCCTGCAAATCTTGCGACTGCCCTAAGCCAGTGTCAATCCCTTTTCTCGAAAATGTCTGAAGCATTGCGCCGATCGATAGTTGATTTGCAATCTATTGCAATAAATTGCGGATGCAAATATGCAGACTATGGCGCAAATCCCATCAAACCAAGCCATTGGAAAAATCCCAGATGCGCCATCCCTTTTCCTGGGCCAGCGCACGCAGGCCCGGCATGGGATTCACGGCCACCGGGTGGCCGACCCGCTCCAACACATGGACATCCGGCAGGCTGTCGCCGTAGTAGTGCACATCCAGCAGGGATATGCCCCTGGAACGACCAAAGGACTCGAGCCGGGCGAGCTTGCCGGGGCCCAGGCAGTAGTCGCCCCGCAGCCGGCCGGTGAAGCGGCCATCCTGCACTTCGAACTCCGTGGCCAGGACACAGGAAATGCCGAAGTGCTGGGCCACCGGCGCCGCCAGGACCCGGTTGGTGGCGGTCAACAGCGCCACGAAGTCGCCGCGGTCCAGTTGTTCCTTTACCTTCCGCAGGGCCTCGACATACACGCAGGGACGCACGCGGGCTTCGAAGTGGTCCTGGGCCTCCCGGGCCATCAAGTCCGCTGATTTCCCCAGGAAGTCCTCCATCTGAAACGCAAGGTAGGCCTCGGCATCCAGGCGACCCTCCGTGTAGTCCGCGAAGAAGGCATCGGCTCGCGCGGCGTCCCGCGGGTCCGTGAGCCCCGAGGCCACCAGGTGGCTTTTCCACGAGACCTCGCAGTCGCATGCGATCAGTGTGTGGTCCATATCCCAGAAGTGATACTGCATGCCACGCCCTCCATTCGGTGATCAGCTTAGCCCAGCGGTCCCGGGAAGCCCGCGATGCCGGTACCATGGTCGGACTGGAGACCGGCATGGCCAAGCTCAGCGTCAACGTGAACAAGATCGCCACCCTTCGGAACTCGCGGGGGGGGGACGAGCCGAACCTGATGCGGTTCGTGAACAAGATCGTGGCGCTGGGGGCTGATGGCATCACGGTCCACCCCCGGGCCGACCGGCGCCACATCACCCCCGAGGACGCCCGGGCCGTGGCCCGCGAAGTCGTCACCGTGGAGACCAACTTCGAAGGCGACGTGCGGGAAGAGTTCCTGGATCTCGTCCTGGAGTGCCGTCCGACCCAGTGCACCCTGGTTCCCGTCAAGCCCGGCGAGATCACCAGCAACCACGGCTGGGAGGTCCGCCGGTGGTCCTTCCTGCTGGCTCCGGTCATCCGCCGCCTGAAGGAGGACGGCATCCGGATCAGCCTCTTCGTGGAAGCCGGCGACCTGGACAGCGTGCGGGAGGCTGCCGCCATCGGGGCGGACCGGATCGAGATCTACACCGAACCCTTCGCCGCCGCGTTCCAGGCGGGGGCGGTGGAGGAAGAGCTGCGCAAGGTGGTCCGAAGCGCCGAGGAAGCCGGCCGCCTGGGGGTGGGAGTCAATGCCGGCCACGACCTGACCTGCGTGAACCTGCCACTCCTGGTGAACCACGTCCCCAACCTGGCGGAGGTCTCCATCGGCCACCACCTCATGAGCCACGCCCTCGAAGTCGGCCTGGATCGCGCCGTCTCGGACTACCTCCGGGCCGCCCATGGCTAGGCGGGCATGAATGGGCTTCATGGATGCTATGAAATCGCTCATGGCAGAGCTCGACAGAAGACCGGGTCTCACCGGAAGCCCTGGCAGAGGCTGATTTACGTGAAAAATGAAAAATGAAAAAAAATGTGTAATCAGCCCTGGAAATGAGTTCAGGCATCCCGTAACATTTGGAGCAAGCGGGGCGTTAGCACACGTGAACCGGCCTATTCCAGGCCGGTGAGGCGGTGGACCACCCCAAAATTGTCAACCATGTGATGGGGGGTCGCTGGATGGACACCAGGGCAAAGGAAGAACTACTCGTCAAGATGCGGGAGGAATGCCTCCTGGGCGGAGGTCAGGACCGCATCGACGCTCAGCACGCCAAGGGGAAGATGACAGCTCGCGAGCGCATTGATGTGCTGCTCGACAAGGGTTCCTTCCGGGAGCTGGATGCGTTCGTCACGCACCGCACCCATGACTTCGGCATGGACAAGAAGAAGTTCCTGTCCGACAGCGTCGTGACCGGCTGGGGCACCATCGAGGGCCGCACGGTCTACGTCTTCAGCCAGGACTTCAC
>CAYZND010000411.1:0-3191 GCA_964479495.1 uncultured Mesoterricola sp. | reverse complement strand
CGACCCCACCAAGAGCGAGCGGCGATTCCCATATGTGAAGCAGCCGGACGGATCGTGGAAGCAGTTGAGAGACCCGAATGACAAGGGTGGCGACGACAATCTGTACTACGAGGACAAGCTCGCCCTGATCTGGGCCATCAAGTCCCCTGCCATGGAACAGCGCGGCTGCTTTGCGGGGTGCCATCTGGGCGAGACCAAGCCCTATGGCAACAAGTATCTGCCGGCGGGTGAGACGGGCGACATCTGGCACTGGAAGCTCATCCGTACCGGCAGCGTGGGCCAGATTGATGACCAATACCTCGACGACACCAAGTACGACAAGGAGAAAGCCCCCGAGGCCGGCCGGAAGAGTGACAAGCGGGACGGCGGCGGCTACGCGGACAACAAGCTGGTGGGCGGGAAGCCGCAGTGGGCCAGGAAGGGCAACGCCCCCACCCCGCCGTACTACATCCTGGACAGCGAGAAGGAACCGTTCGACGATAGCAAGTACAAGGCTGGCGATGAGGTTCCCGGCATTATCGTCGCCCCCTTCACTGGGGACCGCGGCGAGCTTCCAGCGCAGGCGACCTGGGAGAACGGCGTCTGGACGCTGGAGTGGAGCCGCAAGCTCAAGACCGGCAGCCCAACCGACGTGCAGTTTGACGACCCAGGCAAGAAGTACGCCTTCGGCGTGGCCGTCTTCGACAATGCGCAGGTGCGCCACGCCTTCCACCCGGGGACCCGCTTCCTCACGTTCGCGCAATAGCCCACGCACGATCTCCGCGCATGCCGGGGTGGCACCTTCACATGCCACCCCGTTTTTGTTTGAATGCAACGCAGGGGACCGCCGCCCTCACCCCACCTCGGGCGGAGCATCCGCCACCAAGGCCTCCATGGCCGCCCAGATGTGAGAGACATCGTTGGCCAGAATCAGGAGGTCGCGGCGGATGCCACTCCGGTCCTTGACGTGGTCGCGAAGCACGGCCTCCTTATGGAAGCCCAGCTTCTCGAAAGTGCGGAGAGCACCGACCTGATTCTCGACCACCTCGACGACGAACTTGTCCACACCCTGGTCGGTCGCAAGCTTGACCAGGAGCCCGGCGAGCGCCGTGGCGAGGCCCTTGCGGCGGTACGCCCGGGCCACGGCGACGCGCAGCTCGCCCACGTGGGTGGACCAGCCGTGCGTGGCGCGATACAAGGTGGCCTCCGCCAGAACCCTCCTGTCCAATTCCGCGATGAGGCTCGTGGCCTCGCCCCGCTCGATGCGCCGGATAAAGCGCTCGGCCCAGGACTCGGTGGTCACGTCGTCTTTCAGGAAGAGGCGGTCTTCCTGCGGCAGCTCCCGGTAGAAGGCCAGCAGGGCCACCTCGTCTCCGTGCGCCGTGGCGCGCACGGACAGGGTCAATCCGTCCCGAAGGTGGATGGTGCGCGGGAATCCTTCCAGTTTCATACCCTCCCCTCATTGGCCCGGGCGGCCATCTGGCGCCCATACTCCAGGCCCTTCCGCAGGGCCCGCAGGTTGAGCCCCTCGGTGCCCTTGGGCACGGAATCCTTCACGGCCTTTTCGATGGCTTCGTGACTGATCAGTCCCGTGACACCCGTGAAGAAGCCTACCATGACGATGTTCAGCACCAACCGCCGCCCCAGCTCCTCCGCAAAACGGGTGGCGGGGATGCCCACGGCTTTCGTGCCCGCGGGCAGCCCGTCGTCCAAGTGCACCAGCTCCTCTTCGTAGAGTAGGAGACCGCCGGGCTTGAGGTCCGGTGCGAACTGGTGGTAGGCATCCTGGCTCATGAGGACCAGGATGTCCGGGCGTCTCACGTATGGGTACTCGATCTCCTCGTCGGAAACGATCACTTGAGCGCTGCAGGCACTGCCGCGGGCTTCAGGGCCGAAGGCCTGGATGAGGGTAGCATGCTTGTTGTCGTGGATGGCGGCGGCCCTGCCGATGATCATGCCGCAGAGGATGACGCCTTGCCCGCCCAGACCGCCGACGCGGATCTCAGTCTTGGACATGGCTGCCTCCGTAGGGGATGTACTTGTCTCCCAGCACCTTGACGAAATGCTCGTTCATGCACTCGAGCCAGGTGGGGCGCTCGCGCTCCACGAACTTGCCCACAATGATGTCGCCCCGGTAGCTGAGGCCGACCTCTTTGGTATGGGCGCCGTTTCTGATGGTGGAGCGCTCCTTGTAGTACTTCACCTGGTCGACACCGTCTCCCAGGCGGTTGCGCCGTGCGTACAGGGTCGGGCATGGGGAGAGCGCCTCGATGAACACGAAGCCCTTCTTCTGGAGGCCTTCCTTCATGGCCTTGGCCAGTTGCCGGACGTGGTACACGGTCCAGCGGGCCACGTACACCGCGCCGCAGGCCTCCGCGAGGAAGGGCAGGTTGAAGGGGGGCTCGAAGTTGCCGTATGGCATGGTCGTCTGGGTCGGGCCGATGGGGGTCGTGGGGGCCACCTGGCCCCCGGTCATCCCGTAGGTGAAGTTGTTCACGCAGATGACCATCAGGTCCATGTTGCGCCGCGCCGCGTGGACGAAATGGTTGCCGCCGATGGAGAACAGATCCCCATCGCCGGAGTAGACCACCACCTTCAAGTTCGGGTTCGCCAGCTTGAGGCCCGTGGCGAACGGAATGGCGCGGCCATGGGTGGTGTGGAAGCTGTCCAGGTTCAGATATCCCGCCACGCGCCCCGTGCAGCCGATGCCGCTCACGACGCCGATCGTGTCCAGGTCCATCCCGGCATCCGTGAGGGCCCGCGCGAAACAGTTCACAGTGGTCCCGATGCCGCAGCCAGGGCACCAGATGTGGGGAATACGGTCTTGGCGCAGGTACGGCATCACCGGGTTCTCGAGGCCGTACTCCTCTTCGAGGTCGAGGACCTGGGACTGGCTCATCGATCCGCCTCCATGATGTTCTCCACGATCACGTCGGGGTCATGGACCGTTCCGCCGGCGTGGGGCACGCTGATGACAGGAATCTTGCCGGCGACGGCCCGCTCGGCCTCCAGCACCATCTGGCCCAGGTTGAGTTCGGGGAACACCATGGCCCTGGCCTTGGAAGCGATCGCCCGCACCAGCCTGGCCGGGAAGGGCCAGCATGTGACCAGGCGCAGGTGACCCACCTTGACACCTCTCTTGCGGGCCTCCTCCACGGCGGCGGTCACGATGCGGCTGGTGATCCCGTAGGAGAGGACCACCACGTCCGCGC
>CAYZND010000410.1:0-3202 GCA_964479495.1 uncultured Mesoterricola sp. | reverse complement strand
CATCCATGCCGGTCCCCGTGTCGCTTACCCGGAGCCGAAGGTAGTCCCCCTCGGCCAGCGCCAGGCCCCACCCCTTGAGCGGCTCCGTCACGCGGACGGGCTCCAGGGCCACCGTTAGGAGGCCCCCTCGCGCTCCCATGGCATGCAGGGCGTTGGTGCAGAGGTTCATGACCACTTGGTGGAGCTGGCTGGAATCCGCCAGGATCTTGGCGTCGGACGCGTCGACGGACTGCTCGATGGCGATGGTGGTGGGAAGGGCCGCCCGGAGCAGCTTGAGGGACTCCTTGACGACGCTCGCGGCCACCACGGGCTTCCTGGCCTGCTCGGATTGTCGGCTGAAGGAGAGGATCTGGCGCACGAGCTCGGACGCCCGGTTGCCCGCCTTGAAGATCTCTTCGAGGTAGTCCCGGGTCTTGGAATCCTCCGGGACCCGGTCCAGGGCCATCTCGGCATACCCGAGCACGGGCGTGAGCAGGTTGTTGAAGTCGTGGGCGATCCCTCCGGCCAGCACGCCGATGGCCTCCATGCGCTGGGAGTGCCGCAGCTGGTGCTCCAGCTCCGCCTCGCGCGTGACATCCCGCGAGGAGCAGACCAGGTACTGCACGCGGCCATTACCGTCCCGCACCGGCGACAGGGTGGTCTCCGTCTCGACCCGGGCACCGTCCGTGCGCTGGTTGATGAGCCGACCCCGCCAGACCTTCCCCCGGAGCACCGTCTGCCACAGGTCCAGGTAGACGGAGACATCCTGCTGGCTGGAGCGGATCTCTCGCAGGTTTCGCCCCAGGATGTCCTCCAGGGTGCACCCCATGAGGCCCGCCGAGGCCGGATTGGCGTACAGGATCCGCCCGTAGGTGTCGGTGATGATGATGGAGTCCGTCGCCTGCTCGATGGCGGTCGAGAGGCGTTTCATGGCCTCTTCGCTGCGCTTGCGCTCGGTGATGTCCGCGAACACCCCTTCCACGCCCAGGACGTTCCCCTGCCCGTCGTGGTAGAAGTGGCTGTTGGTGGAGATGTAGAGCAGCGTTCCATCCTGGCGCTTCAGGGTGATCTCGTACTGGGAGACACACCCCCGCTCGGCGATGGCGGCCAACAGGGCCTGGCGATCCTCGGGGTTCGCATAGAAGGTCTCGGCGATGTCCTGGCCCAGCAGTTCCTCCATCGCCCTGCAGCCGAAGAGGCGCACCCCCGAGGGGCTGATCAGCACGAGCCGGCCCTGGGTGTCGGTGCGGTAGAAGACGTCCTGCATGTTCTCGAAGACGCTCCGGAACTTGGCTTCGCTCGCCCTCAGCGCCTCCTCGGCCCGCCGTCGGTCGGTGATGTCGCTCAGGACGGCCATGGCACCGACGATGGCTCCTTCCGTGTTCCGCATGGGCGTGCCCGAGACCGAGAAGAGAACCCGAGCCCCGCTGCGGTGGAGCAGGGTCATCTCGTACTGCTCCGCGTGGCCTTCCCTGCGACGGCGGATCCGCTCCTGGAAGAAGTCCCGTTGATCCGGATCGACCAGGCTGGGCATGGGCAGGCTGAGGAGCTCCTCCACGGAGTAGCCGAGCATGTCCGCCATGCGTGGGTTGATGAAGGTGATGTGTCCTTGGAGATCGAGGGCGATGATGCCTTCGCTGAGCTGCTCCACCAGGCAGCGGAACTGGGTCTCGCTCGCCCGGAGGGCCTCCTCCGCCTGCTTGCGTGCAGAGATATCCCGGACGATGGCTTGAAGCATGGACTCCCCACCCACCTCCAGCGCGTTCAGGCTCACCTCCGCGTCGAAGGTGGAGCCGTCGTATCGCTGATGTCGCCACTCGAACCGCTGGGGCTCCCCGGCCAGGGCCCGCGTGATCTTCTCCAGGGCCTTCTCCCCGGATTCCCGGCCATCCGGCTGCAGCACCGGCGAAAAGGCGTAGGGCGGATGCCCCAGGATCTGGTCCCGCGTGCAGGCGAACATCTCCAGGGTCTTGGGGTTGCAGTCGATGAACCGGTCTCCCGCCAGCAGGAAGATGGCGTCGTTGGCGGAATCGAAGAGCATCCTCAGCCGGAGCTCGCTCTGGCGGAGGGCATCCTCCGTTCGTCCGCGGGAGGCGATCTCGTCCAGGAGCACCCCGTTGGCCCGGACCAGGGCTTCGCGCTCCGCAAGGGTCCGGGCGGTCAGCGGACGGTGGACCCGATGGCAATCCAAGTTTACCGAGATCCAAGCTTGATCCATGCTCGAACCCCCCATCACAGCTACATCATTATTGTAATTTTACGCGTATTTATATAAATTATCAGGTTTATCTACCCACGGAAATATAGGCCAGCGAATCGTTTCATCAAGCCGGCAAAACCTCAGCCGAAGCGATGCCTCGCCGACCCCAGGCCGAAACCTTGCTGTTCCCGGATGCGCAACGTTCCGGTGCGGTGGAACGCCTGTTCGCACAGGCGATTTGTGTCCCTTCTACCGGCGTTCGCCGGCACGGATCCCCTGGCCGGCCTTCATCCATTGGCATGCCAGACCGGCCAGGACGCTGAGTCTTGCGCTCCGGGGAAGGCTCAGCGCGCCAGGGCCAGCACCTCGCGCACCTTTGCAGCGTCGAGGGTCTTGCGCTCACCCATGGGCAGCATCTTGCGCATCTCGAAGCGGGCCACGATGTCCTCGAAGTGCTCGGAGCCCACGGCATAGTCGGAGAGGTGCGTGGGGCAGCCCATGCTCTCGAAGAAGGCGCGGGTGCGGATGATGGCCTGCTCGATGCGCGAAGCGTCACTGCCTTCACGAATGTCCCACACGCGCTCCGCGTACTGCAGGAGTTTCTCGCGCTTGGTTTCGCGCTGCACCCAGAGCATGTTCGGCAGGATGATCGCCAGGGTCTGGGCATGGTCCAGGCCGTGGTAGGCGGTGATCTCGTGGCCGATCATGTGCGTGGCCCAGTCCTGGGGCACGCCGCAGCCGATGAGGCCATTGAGGGCCATGGTGGCGCACCACACGAAGCTGGACCGGGCGTCGTAGTCCATGGGGTTGGCCAGGGTCTTCGGCCCATCCTCCAGGAGGGTCTTCAGGATGGCTTCCGCGAAGCGGTCCTGGAGGGGCGCCTTGGAGGGGTACGTGAGGTACTGCTCGGCCGGGAGGCCGGGGAGGCCGGCGGAAGTGGCGGAGGTCGTCGCGTTCCTCGCCTCCGACGCGGCGAACTACATGAACGCGCAGAACGTGTTCGTGGACGGAGGTATCTGAGGC
>CAYZND010000409.1:0-3219 GCA_964479495.1 uncultured Mesoterricola sp. | reverse complement strand
CAGGACAGGTGAAGCCATCCGGCCAGCGCATCCTCTGCAAGAAGGCCACGCAGGCCTCCTCCGTCGCGAACCACCGATCAAATTCCTCCATGGTGCGCGGATAGTCCACGCCGCCAACTGGATGTCCACCACCGATGCTCACCACAATATCTTGGGGCTACTTGAGCGAAGTGGATACCCCAATTCATCCTGAAAAGGACCCAGAATCAAGATGGAACCGGGGTGGTCGATACAGCAGGCACGTACTTCCTTCCTTCTGAGACCGCTGAACGGTCTTGCCGACTACCGTGCTCCATCCCATATCCGAACCCAGCATTCCTACGAACGCACCCATGACTATCGCCGCAGAGCCTGACGGTGGATCCCTCAGTTCCATGAGGGGCAGGGCTCTCGGAGCGCACCGTAAAGGTCACCATGCGCTGGATTGATCGCCTGTCCCCGGCCAAACGGCAAGCCCTGCTCATCGTCTCGGTGTTCGTAGGGTTCTCCCTGCTCTGGATTCCCAGCACCGACCGGCTGCTGGGCTGGCTGGTCCAGGATCCGGTCCTCATGACCCGGCTGGCGACCTACAAAGGGATGGTCTACACCGCCCTGGTCGCTCTGCTCCTCTATGCCCTGGTGGCCTGGGCTCTAAGGGATGCGGCTTCGGCACCTCCTGTCCATCCCGGCTCGCCCCGGGAGCGCGAGGGCTATGGCCCCATGGCTATCCTGTTCCTCCTAGCCATCCTCGCCGTGGGCCTCACAGCGATGGGCACCTACCGTCACCAGCGGGCCCTCATCGAGCAGGAAGCCAATGAGGAACTCTCCTTCCTGGCGGAGTCCGCGAGAGACCATGTGGAGCTGTGGCTCAGCGAACGCTTAAAGGATGCCGAGGTGACGGCCCAGGATCCCCTCCTGGCGCGATCGCTCAAGGCCATGGTGGAACGCCCTGGAACGATTCCGGAGGAGATATTGAAGCGCCTTCAGAGCGTGAGGGACGGATACGGGTACCGCGGAGTGAGCCTGCTGGACTCAGAGGGCCGCTTGCTGGCTTCCACCGATCCCCACTCCCTTACCGAACCAGAGAAGAAGGCCGCGAAGACGCTGCGTGCCCAGGGTCCGGCCCGCTTCGTCTGGAGCCTCGAAGAAGGCCCAGCGCGGCCCCATGTCCAGATTAGCTGCATGGCACCGGTGCGGGGCCATGGACAGCGATCCAACACCTTCCTGGTCTTCCACTTCGATCTGGATGCTTTGCTGGCGTCGATCACCAAGGCCCAACCCCGATTCAGGGAAACCGGCGAGACGATCCTGGCCAGTCCCCACGGAGACATACTGTTCTTCCTGAGCCGGACCCGGCTTACCTCGACCCCCCTGACCAGCGTGAGCCTGTCCCGGACGGAGCTGGTGGGTGTCCAGGCCGCCTTGAAGGGCGAGGGCACCCACGTGGGCCTGGACTACCGGGGCGTGCCCTCCCTGGCCGCCTCAAAGCGGCTGACCCTGCTGCCCTGGACCCTCTTCACCAAGGTGGACCGGGCCGAGGTCACCGCCCCTCTGGCCCGTTTGGCCTGGATCGATGCCAGCCTGGGCACCCTGATCCTGGGGCTGCTCGGCCTCCTGCTCCTGACCCGGTGGCGTCGCAGCCAGACTCTGGCGCAGATTAGCGAGGCGAGGCTCCGACTGGAGAAGGACTTCCTGGATATGCGCCTCCGGTCCCTGAGCCGCTATGCCAACGACATCGTGCTGCTCCTGGACGAGCAGGGTCGGATCCTGGACGCCAACGACCGGGCCCTGCAGGCCTATGGCTACACCAAGGATGAGATGGCGCGCCTGCATATCAGGGACCTCCGGACTCTGGACGCCTCCGGCGACTTCTCCGGCCAGTTCCACGAGGTGCAAGCGCAGTCGTCCCTCCGCTTCGAGACCGTGCACGTACGCAAGGACGGCTCCTACTTCCCAGTGGAGGTGAGCTCCCGGGTCTTCGAACAGGAAAGCAGGACCTATGTCCAGAGCATCCTCCGGGACATCACCGAGCGCAGAGAAGCCGAGGAGCGCCTGGTCCAGAGCGAGCGGCGCTACCGCGGCCTGTTCGATGAGGCGGCCGAGGGCCTGGCCCTGGTGGAGACCGAAGGGTGGACCCTCACCAGCTGCAACCGTGCCTTCCTGCAGCTCACCGGCTTCGACCGCGCGGAGCTCCTGGGCGCCCCGTTCACCCGCGTGCACCCCGAAGTGCTCGCCGAGGGCCTGCGGGACAGGCTCCAGACCCTGTCCAAGACCCACGGATCAACGGCTGTCCTGGATAGCCGCCTGCGCCTGCCCTCAGGCAAGGAGCGGGAGGTCCAGATCAAGGTTTCCGTTCTGCGGGTGCAGGACCAGACCTTCATCCAGGGCCGGTTCACGGACCTGACGGAGGCCCGGCGACGGGAACGGGAGCGCGAGGCCACCCTGAACCTGCTGAGCCTGCTGAACGGGAACTGGAACCACACCCACGAGCTGGTGTCACTGCTCACGCAGTACCTGCAGGAGTGGACCGGGTGCGAAGCCGTGGGCATCCGCTTGAAGGACGGGGACGACTACCCCTACTTCGAGACCCGTGGGTTCGCGCCGGCCTTTGTGGCGCTGGAGAACCACCTCTGCGTCCGCGACCCCGCGGGGCAGGTCCTGCGCGATGGGGATGGCAACCCGGTGCTGGAGTGCATGTGCGGCAACATTCTGTGCGGGCGCTTCAACCCGGCGCTGCCGTTCTTCACGAAGAATGGCAGCTTCTGGACCAACAGCACCTCGGAGCTCCTGGCCAGCACCTGCGAACAGGACCGCCAGGCCCGGACCCGCAACCGGTGCAACAGGGAAGGCTACGAGTCCGTGGCCCTCATTCCGCTCCGGACCGGCAGCGAGACCCTCGGCCTCCTGCAACTGAACGACCACGCCAAGCACCGGTTCACGCCGGAGCTCATCCACTTCCTGGATCAGGCCGGGGCGCAGATCGCCATGGCCCTGGCCAAGTGGCAGGCACAGGAGGCCCTACGCCTGCGCGAGGAGCGCCACCGGCGGGTCCTCGAGTCGACCCAGGATGGCTTCTGGATCGTCGACGCCGAAGCGCGCCTGCTGGAAGTCAACGACGCCTACTGCCGGATGAGCGGGTACACCGCAGAGGAGCTGCGGTCGATGCGCGTTCCGGACCTGGATGCGATCGATACGCCCCAGGCAGTCGCGGACCGCATGGCCCAGCTGATCAGGCAGGGC
>CAYZND010000408.1:0-3225 GCA_964479495.1 uncultured Mesoterricola sp. | reverse complement strand
TTCCGGGGGCGTTCGGCCGCCGGCTTGGGGTCATTCGACGTTATTTTTTTGGAGGACATGGGCCTTGGACTTTCCCGTTTGAACCAACTGGAAGCCTAACACTGGCGAGGTGGGATGGCGACCCTCACAACCTGCCATTTCTTGCCTAGGGTTTAGCACCTTCCGATAAGGCTGCCATGGCCGGTCAATCCCCCCATGTGGACGATGCCAAGGACATCCGGATGATCCTGCAGCGGGTCTGTCGAGCCGGAGGGCTGATCCAGGTGAAGCACCAGACCTTCGCCCAGGACTTTCCCATCCATGCGGAGCTGGAGGACCGGGTCGTCCTGGGAATCTCCGATGTGATCCGTGGGCAGTGGGGACTCAAGCCAGGGAACCATGTCCTGATGACCCTCGAGGACCGGGGGAAGCGGTTCGAGGCGATTCTTGAGATGGCCGGGCATGGGCGATTCCAGGGGGTCGAGTCCTGCGCCTTCCTTCATCCCAGGATGCTCAAGTGCCTCAATGAAGAGCGTCTCTCCGATTTCGCCCCAGACCGCCCGATCCCGTGCACCTATACCACGCACTCCCTGGGCATCAAGGACGGGAAGATCCGGACCTTCGGTCAGCAGGGGGTCGAACTCTGTTTTGCGGGGGCCGATGTCCGGGAGGGCACCTTGCGTCTGGGGGACGAGACGGTCCTGGAGCTGGCTCTGGGAAAGGACGAGCGACTGGTGGCTCCCGCCCGCATTGGTCACTTCGGGGACGGCTATGTGGGGGTTCGGTTCCGGGAGGATGTGGACCAGGGCTTCCTTCTGCCTTATCACCGGTGGCTGGACGAGATGGTCCGGGGCCAGCACCGCCGCGATCAGGAGGGGTTCGACCCCAAGGGAGCCCAGGCCGCGGCGCGGGCGACCGAGACGGAGGCTCCTCGGACGGGATCGGAGGCCAAGTGGCTGGTGGACCGGGATCCCCTCCTGCTGATCGTTTCCGAGGGGGATGCCTTCCCGCGCCGGATGGCCGAGTCCCTCGGCAAGAAGTACGGGCTCATCTACCTGGACTACGTGCAGGGACGGGTGCAGCCCTGCCTGGCCTCCATCGGGGCCGAGCCTGGGGGTTGGGGGCGCATCAAGCTGATCCTGGTGCACCAGCGCCTGCGGGTCTCCAGCGGTCTGGAGCTCACGAAGGACCTGACCGTTGGCGAAGGGTGCCCTCTGCCGATCCTGGTGGTCGGGCTGGAGGAGGATGTCTCCCTGAAGCGGAACCGAGCCATCGCATCCGGTGCCGTGGATTTCATCTCCGTGGACCCCTTCCACGTGCTGCGGGTCATGAAGGCCATCGAGGACACCCTCAAGATGTTCGGTTAGCCGGAATTGGCATCGAGGGCATGGCTAAAAAATCTTTTTACCAGTTCCTAACATCGATTTTTTAAACCTATTTGTGATAGGTTTTGCCCTTCAGGATGGAAAACCCGCGGTACAGCTGCTCCAGGAAGAGGATCCTGGCTAGGTCATGGGGGAACGTCATGGGGGAGAGGCTGAGGCGCTCCCGGATCTCGGACTTGAAGGCGGGATCGAAGCCATGGCTGGAACCGAGGACGAAGGCCAGGCTCTCCCCACGATCCATGCGGGTCCCCAGCCAGGCTGCCCAGTCCTCGGACGTCCGCGAAGGGGCTCCCGCATCCAGCAGGACCGGGCACCGGACCGAGGCCAGCAGGGGCCTCAGGCGGTCGGCCTCCTCGCGGAGCTGACGCGCAGGATCTCCTTTGCTCTCAGCTATTTCTATGATTTCGAGACGACAGAAGCCTTTCAGCAGGCTCCGGTAGTGCATCTCCAATTGCTTGATGGCCTCAAGTTTAGGCTTCCCGATGGCGATCAGTTTGATGGGATACACAGGAGTCCTATTGCTTGTAAGTTCGAAAAGGCGTCAATATTTTCCGAAATCCCGAGGAGGCCTCCATGTCCATCAAGCATACGTGCATTTCTACGGTGGCCGCTTCCCTGCTTTTCCTGGGCTGTGGGAATAAGGCGACAGAGCAGGTGCCGACAACCGCTCCCGGCAGCGTGAAGGAGCCTTACGAGATCCTGAAGAATCTCCAGTACCTGGGCACCAAGAAGGAGTTAAAACACCTTCAGGTGATTTCCCTCACCGACACCACCGTGGCCTACGCGGCCGCCTGCAACCTGCACAAGCATGCAGGGGAGCTGGGCATCGTCCTGAGGGACCAGGACATCATGGACCTCGGCGTCACGGACCTCCGGACCAAGGGCTATTTCGTTCCAGGCGTATCCCGTGCGGACTGGGTGGAGGCCAAGGCCAAGAACAAGCCCATGCCTTGGATGGCCAAGGTGGATGCCCAGAAGCTGGATCGCCTGCCGGAGACGGATACGCTGCCCGACGGCAAGCCCAATCCAGAGTTCCAGGAGATCAAGAGCAAGTACGCGCTATCGGCCATGCAGGCGGGGGTCTTCCGGGTGGTCTCCGGCGTTCCGGACGCCCTGTGGCCCAAGCTGGCGGTCATGGAGACGAAGCCCAGCCCCCAGAGCAGCGACATCCAGAACGTGTTCATCGGCCTGAAGGGCACGCCTGTCATGGAAGTCGCGGTCATGAAGAACAAGGCGGGCAGCTATGGCGTCTACAGCCTCACCCTGAAGTTCCCGCCCCGGGAGCTCATCACCATGCTGGACCAGAGCAAGTAGCGCACGCCAGAATCCGCCCGGAAATGCTGCTCAGCACAGGGCGAGTGCTGCAAATCACGAGTTGGCTTGCGGCCCTCCCGGCCCCGGAGGTGTCCGGTTAGAGTCGTTGTGTTTGCCGTATTTCAGTTGATTCTCAAGCAGTAAATTTTTTTCCGGTCTACGCCGCTGATGTCGCGGGACAGGCGCCCCGGTCGCCCGGTCCTCACCCGCCATCCGGCGCACGCTTCATAAACCCTTACCCAACACCTTCCCAACGGAGGAACCATGAGTCAGTACGTCAACGAAGTCCTGGAAAGCCTGAAGAAGAAGGCTCCCTGGGAAACCCTCTTCATCCAGGCCGCCACCGAGATCCTGAACTCCCTGGCCCCCGTGATGGAGCGGGAGCCCAAGTACAAGAAGCAGGCGATCCTCGAGCGCATCGTCGAGCCCGAGCGCATCATCGCCTTCCGTGTGCCCTGGGTCGACGACAAGGGCATCATCCGTGTGAACAACGGCTGGCGCGTGCAGTTCAACAGCGCCATCGGCCCCTACAAGGGCGGCATCCGCT
>CAYZND010000407.1:0-3255 GCA_964479495.1 uncultured Mesoterricola sp. | reverse complement strand
AGGCCGAGGGGCTGAGGTTCACGCGGCGCGCCAGCTCGTCCATGGCGATGGGCTCGTGGAAGTGGGCGCGGAGGTGCTCGATGGCCCTGGCCACGCGCCGCGTCTGGCTGGCGGGCAGACCCAGGGGCTGGACGAGCCCGCCCTGCTCTGACCACAGCAGGCGGTAGAGCAGCTCCTTCCGGACCAGGGGCGCAAGGAAGGCCGTGTCCTCGGTCCGGTCCAGGCACCGGAGCAGGCGGAGGAAGGCCTCCGCCATGGGGGTGTCGACGGCCATGGGACGGAGGGCGACCGGACTACCCATGCGCGGGCCGGGCTCCAGGTCCTGGAGAACGTCATAGATCCGGTCCGGGTCCAGCTCCAACACCAGCGCGAGGTAGGGAGCCGTCACCACGCGGGCCGTGACCGGCAAGGCCACGGGCACCACAAGACATTGTCCGGCGCCGAGAGGGAGCGCGCGGCCGCCGATGGTGGCCTCCTTCGCCCCCTGGACCGCCAGGCAAAGGGAAGGGTGGTACATGGCCGGCGCCGGTAGGGTGGGCCCCTCACTGCGCACGACCTGAAGGCCAGGGATGGCCGTCGCGACCACGGCATCCGTCTGGGAAAGCGCCAGGGTCCTTGAAACCAGTTCCTGCGAAAGCATGACCATGTCCCCCGCGAGAAGTGTAGGCGCCTCTCGCCTGAAACCCTACGGCCGTGGAGAATCTGGCAAGCCTTCGAGAGCATCGAACTACCAGCCGGGCCAGAGCGGGACTTACCTTGATATCCACGGGATCACCCGTCGATGGAGAAAACCCCATGAACCCACGCATCATCTTGATCACCGGAGGCAGTCGTGGCCTGGGCAGGAATGCCGCCCTCCACCTGGCCCGCCAGGGAGCCGACATCCTGCTCACCTACGTATCCAACCAGACGGAGGCCGAGTCGGCCGTCCAGGAAATCCAGCAGCTGGGCCGCCGGGCGCGGGCCCTGCGCCTGGACGCTGGGAACGCCGGTTCCTTTGAAACCTTCGCCGACGAGGTGAAGGGTGTTCTCAGGGAGTGGGGGGCCGAGCGCCTCCACGCCCTGGTCAACAACGCAGGCGTGGGGCTCCATGCCGCCTTCCAGGACACGACGGAGGCCCAGTTCGACCAGTTGATGGCCGTCCATCTCAAGGGGCCCTTCTTCCTCACGCAGAGGCTGCTGCCTCTGATCGCCGATGGAGGCCGCATCGTGAACCTCTCCACGGGCCTCGCGCGGTTCTCCCTGCCAGGCTACGCCGCCTACGCCACCATGAAGGGGGGCGTGGAGGTGCTCACCCGCTACCTCGCCAGGGAGCTCGGCCCGCGCCGGATCACCGTCAACACCCTGGCCCCGGGCGCCATCGAGACGGACTTCGGCGACGGCGCGGTACGGGACAACCCGGCGGTCAACCAGTTCGTGGCCTCCCAGACCGCCCTGGGCCGGGCGGGCCTGCCCGACGACGTGGGCGAGGCCATGACCCTGCTGCTCTCGGATGAGGCCCACTGGATTACCGGCCAGAGGGTCGAGGTCTCCGGGGGCATGTTCCTTTAGGGGTCAGGGGTCTGTGATTGGTGATCCGTTGAAAAATGAAGCGGCCCCACCGGGGCCGCTTCCTGAACAACCGGCCACTAACCCCTACGTGGTCCCGAACATGCGGTCGCCGGCATCGCCCAGGCCGGGGAGGATGTAGCCCCGCTCGTTGAGGCAGCGGTCCACGGCGGCCACCACGACGCGCAGCTCGGGATGGTCGTAGGTCACGCGCTGGATGCCCTCGGGGGCGGCCAGCAGGGAGGCCAGGGTGATGTTCACGGCGCCCGCGGCCTTCAGCTGGCGCACGGCTTCGGAGGCGCTGCCGCCCGTGGCGAGCATGGGATCCAGCACGAAGACCTGGCGCTGTTCCAGGACGGGCGGGAAGTTGCGGTAGTAGGGCACGGGCACCAAGGTGTTGTGGTCCCGGTAGAGCCCCAGGTGGCCCACCTTGGCCGTGGGCAGCAGCTCCAGGAAGGGCTTCACCAGACCCAGGCCCGCGCGCAGCACCGGCACCAGCACAGGGTCCAGGGGCAGCAGACGCTTGGCCTGGGTGCGCTCCAGGGGCGTCTCGATGGCCACCGCCTCCGTGGGCAGATCCCGGGTGGCCTCCACCGCCAGCAGCAGCCCGATCTCCTCCACCAGCTGCCGGAACTGGCTGCCGGACGTCTTCCGGTCCCGCAGGAAGGAGAGCTTGTGGTGCACGAGGGGGTGTTCGAGGACGATGTGGCTCATGGTGGGCTCCCTTGGCATTGTGGCCCGAAACGGGGGCTTCTAGAAGCGCTCAGCGGGCGGGATCGACGGCGACTCCGGATTTTTCCAGCGCGTGACGACCTCACACCACGCCCGGGTCGGGCGATCCGAAGCCGAAGAGGCCTGCCAGGCGGCGCTGTTCGTCCTCCGCATAGCGCACGACGCCGACGGGGATCCGCCCTCCCAGGTGCTCGGATATCTTCAAGGCCTGTTCGGGCGAGAACCCGCCGCACAGCTCGATCAGCTGGATGCCGCTGTCCACCAGCTCCCGGGCCACCGGGAGGGCCTGCTCGAAGGTGGCCATGCAGACCACGGTCGTGGCGAAGGCCCCGGAATCCAGGACCTGGCGATGGATCGCGGGGTCGTACCCGGGACCGCGGATGAGCATGGCGAAGCGTGCGAGGGGCATCGGCGGGTCTCACGAAAGGGAAGGGATCGGCGGATCAGTCGGCATCCTGCAGCAGCGCCATGAGCAGCAGATCCTGGGAGCGGCCGTCGAACACGCGGGCCCGCCGCTTCAGGCCCTCCTCCACGAAGCCCAGCCGCCGGTAGAGGGCGATGGCATTCGCGTTGTCCGCGTAGACCTCCAGCTCGATGCGGGTGAGGCCGTTGGCGAAGGCCTTCCGGATGCAGGCCTCCAGCAGCGCCTTGCCCAGACCCTGGCCGCGCCACTCGCGCAGGACGCCCATCCCGACGGAGCCGCTGTGCCCGAAGCCGGGGCGGGGGTTGGGGAGGATGTCGCACCAGCCCACGACCCGGCCCTGCTCCACCGCCACGCACTGGGCATGGCCCATGGCGATGTTGTTCGTGACGAAGTCCGTGGCCCATTCCAGTGACGGCGCATCGATGTGGGCCAGGTAGGCCCGCTCCCGGGCCACGGAACCCAGGGCGTCCCGGAAGCCGACGATGTGCTCGTGCGCGATGGGAAGGATCTGGGGCATGGGGCACCGGGAGGAGAGGGTGGACGGTTCAAGG
>CAYZND010000406.1:0-3260 GCA_964479495.1 uncultured Mesoterricola sp. | reverse complement strand
GCGTCGGGACCTCGGCGACGCGGCCCGGGGGCAGGGACGGCAGGTGGTCATGGCCCAGGAGGATGGGGTCGTGTCCGGTGTGGCGGGATGGGTCACCCTTGGCGTGGAAACCGAAGGGATCGTCTATGGCGTCCCGGTGGTGGCCAGGACGGAAGCATGCGCCCGGGCACTGCTGGCGCGGGTTCGCGACGAGGCGCTCGCCCTCGGGGCACGGCAGCTTCGTGTAAGCCTCTTTCCTGGAGAGGACGCCAAGGGGCGCGCCCTGGAGCAGGCGGGCTTCCGGCCGCTGCTGGACATGATCAGCGTGGAGCGCCCCAGCCCGGGGCTGCCGAGGATCCCGATGCCCGAGGCCCTGCGGCAGGTGCCGCTCGAGCAGGTGGACTGGCCGCGCTTCACGCAGCTGTTCAACACCGTCTTCGCGGACGTCCCCAACGCCCCCCCCGTGGACGCCGACACCAAGCGGGAGGAATGGGACGCCGTGGATCGGGAGGCGAGCTCCATCTGGACCGATGCGGAAGGCCGCTATGTGGCCTGGGTCAGCGTTCTTCCGGACGGGCACATCGATGACGTAGGAGTGGATAGCTCCCTTCGCGGGCGCAGCATTGCGGCAGCCCTCTACGCACGGGTGGGCGAAGCCATGGCCGCCAAGGGGGTCCAGCGCCTGGAGGCCGTCCTCGCCAGCACGAACACCGCCACGCTGAGGCTCCACGAGAAGCTCGGCTTCCGGCCCTTCGCGCGCCGCACGGTCTTCGGTCTGGAACTGCAATCCACCGGCACGGGGAGGTAGAGAGCCATGTCTTTGCCCCTCGATGTCCGCAGCATCGCCCTGGCTTGCGCCGTGGCCCACCTGGCCGTCGCCATCGCCATGACCTACGTCCGGATCAGCCGCAAGACCTACGACGGCTTCGGTGCCTGGGCTCTTTCCGCCTGGTGCGCCTTCCTCGGAATTCTGCTCGTGGCACTGCGTGGCTTCATCTCCGATGCCTGGTCGATCCTCGCGGCCAACCTTTTCCTGGTGGGGACCTCCTCGCTCATCCTCACGGGGCTCGTCGCGTTCTCCGGGGGGCGCCCGAACCATCGGATGCACGCGGTGTTCCTCACCGTCTATACGCTCCTGACGGCGCTGTTCCTGTACGCGATCCCGAGCCTGCAGGCGCGGCTTGTGGTCTTCTCCTTCGCCATCGGCGCTCTTGGCCTCCTGTCCGCCCATGTGGCCTGGAAGCGCCTTCCCGCCGTGCTCCACGACGCCAATCCCCTGGTGCTCGGCACCATCCTCTTCGTGGCCATCGTCTACTTGCTGAGGAGCCTCCTGAGCCTGGCGATCCCCCCGCCGTCCGAAGACTTCATGGCTGCCGCACCCGTGCAGGGCATCTCGCTGCTGGTGTACCTCCTCGGCCACACGACCCTCAGCGTCGCGCTCCTGGTCCTCAACGGCCAGCGCGTCGAGCGGGACCTCCAGGTCTCCATCGAGGAATGCAAGGTGCTCCGCGGCATCCTCCCCATCTGTGCCCACTGCAAGAAGATCCGCGATAACCAGGGCGCCTGGAACCAGATCGAGGCCTACCTCCACCAGCACACGGAAGCGGAGTTCTCCCACGGCATCTGCCCCGAGTGCGCCCAGACCGCCTTCGGGCGGGAGATCTGAGCCTCAGGCGAGCCGCATGAGCGCCCGGACCTGCAGCTCCACGAAGTCCGCCAGCTGCGGACAGGAAGGCTCCACGCGCAGGGAGAAGTAGAGCGCCCGGAGCACGTTCAGCAGGTTGGTCCGGCGGGCGTAGGCTTCCATGTCCGAGAAGGAACCCGGGCACGCCTCGATCAGTCCTTCGATCCAGGGCCGGAGGTCCAGGGTGCGGTGCAAGCAGAGATTCCTCACCACGCGGGCCAGGCGCTTCTCCTCCTGGTGCGTATAGACCGTGGGGGCCTTGAGGAGCCACTCCTTGACCAGGAGCAGCAGGCGCTCGCCCCACGCCACGGAGAGATGGGGAGATACCGCAAGGGAAGCCAGCACATCCGCCGCATGGGCCGGGGCATGGGCCCACCCCAGGGCGCCACGTAGCCCCGCAGGTCCCGCTCCTCCACCGTGTAGCGTTCCATGGCCTCGGCGATGGACTCGATGCAGGTGGCGTGCGCTCCTCCCCGGCCGTTGAAGTGCTTGACGATGGCATCCAGGATCAGGGAGGAGAAGGTCCGGCGAAAGACCTCGGTGCCGCCGGGTTCGCCGATGCCCCGGAACAGGAACGCCTGCGACACGAGCCGCCGGGTGAGGAGAAGGAGCTGCTCAGGCGTCAGCAAACCTGCCGCGATCCAGCCATCCACGGCCTCGTAGAAGAGGGTGTCGCGAAGCTCGGGGTCGAGGGAGCCCAGGGTGTCCAGGTGCTCGTCCGTGAACCGGAACGCGTCGGCCGGGCCTCCCCCGTGGGAGGCCCAGGCCGCGAGCCGGGTTTTCAGGTGCACCTCTTCCATCGTCACAGCGTGAACGTGAAGTCGTCCACGAGGGCCCCCGGCAGCAAGGCGCCACCCAGGGCGCGCTGGAAGTAGCTGCCCGTCTCGGGGATCAGGGAGCGCTGCCGCGTGAGGCCCCGGAGCTTGTCGCCGAAGAGGTGGTAGATGCTCTCATCGAAGCGCATGTCCTTGATGGGGGCCACGATCCTGCCATCCTCCACCCAGAAGCAGGCGAACCGGGTCATGCCCGTGATGCGGCCCGAGTCGTTGTCGCTCCAGTTCAGGTAGTGGAGGTTGGAGAGGTAGAGGCCCGTTCCCAGGAGCTCCAGGGCCTTCTCCTCGTCCAGCTCGCCCGCACCGATGGCGGGAGAGCGCACCTCTTCGCCCATGGGCGCGGCATTGGACGGCACACCGTACTTCTTGGCGGAGCGTGCAGAGACCAAGGTCTGGATGAGCTTCCCCCCTTCGATGAGCACCAGTCGCTCCGGAGCCACCTCGCCCAGCGCGTTGAAGCGGGGTTCCACGCCGAGGGCGAAGTCCTGGTCCAGGCGGAAGAGGGGCGACATCGTCTTGCGCCCGTCCCTCAGGGCGATGTACGAGCTTTCGCCTTCGCGTAGGCCTCGCTCACCCAGGCCGTTCCAGGAGAAGAAGGTGACAAACTCGTTGAGGGCGTTGGGGGCGATGTAGACCCGGTACCCGCCGGGCGCGATCACGCGCTCGGGCCGCGCCAGGGCCTCCAGCTGGGGGAGGGCCGCACGGACGCGTCGAGCATATTCCTGGGCATCCCATTCGCGCCCGGCATACCCGGACTTCAGCGC
>CAYZND010000405.1:0-3294 GCA_964479495.1 uncultured Mesoterricola sp. | reverse complement strand
GTATAGGCAGCATTGGTGCGGGTTTGCGCGACATTGTTGAATTAAAGGCTTGCGGTACTTCACGATTCCTGACACAGTCAGGTTTTCACCCCCGAGGTGCACAGGTGTTACTTCATCTCCCCTATCCAACTGTTTGACCGGGCTGAGCTGCCCGGACGGGTGGCTTCCCTGGAACGGGATGTCGAGATCGAGCAGAACACGGAGGAAACGGTAGGCCGGATCCTGGCGGACGTGCGCCGGGAGGGCCTCAAGGCGGTGTTCCGCTATACCGGGACCTTCGATGGCGTCCGTCTCGACGAAACCACGTTCCGCCTCCCCCGCGAGGTCATGGACGACGCCCTGGCCCGGCTCCGGCGCGAGCAGGCCCAGCTCATCCGGGACCTGGAGGGCATGGCCGACGGCATCCGCCGCTTCGCCGAGGCCCAGAAGGCGGCCCTCAGCGACGTGGACCTGGCCCTTCCAAGTGGCGGCCGCGCCCAGGAGCGCTGGGTGCCCATGCGCACGGCGGGGGTCTACATCCCTGGCGGTCGGGCCTTCTATCCCTCCACCCTGGCCATGACCGTGATCCCGGCCCAGGTGGCGGGCGTGACCCGCATCGTGGGCGTGACCCCCCCGCGGCCCGAAGGGCCCGACCCGCTCGTGCTGGCCACGGCGGCCCTGCTGGGGCTGGAGGAGCTCTACACCGTGGGCGGCGCCCAGGCCGTGGCCTGGCTGGCCTACGGCGAACCCTCCGTGGACATCGTGACGGGTCCCGGCAACCGCTTCGTGGCCGAGGCCAAGCGCCAGCTGGTGGGGCGCTGCGGCATCGACTCCGTGGCCGGCCCCACGGAGGTCCTGGTCCTGGCGGACGGCTCCGCCAACCCTGCGTGGGTGGCCGAGGACCTGCTGGCCCAGGCGGAGCACGATCCCGATGCCGCCGCCGTGCTGATTTCCGAGGACCGCGCCCTGCTGGACCGCGTGGCCCAGGAGCTGGCCCAGCGGGTGGAGACCTCCCCCCGCAAGGCCATCCTGGAGCCCAGCCTGTCCCGCTTCGGCCGCCTCATCGAGGCCCCCAAGGCGCTGGCCATTGAGTTCGCCCAGGCTTGGGCGCCTGAACACCTGGAGCTGGTGGTGCGGGATCCCGAGACCTGGCTGCCCGAGCTGACCACCGCCGGCGCCATCTTCAACGGCAGCTTCAGCGCCGAGAGCTTCGGCGACTACGGCACCGGGCCCAACCACGTGCTGCCCACGGGACGCACGGCCCGCTACTCGAGCCCCCTGGGCGTGCAGACCTACCTGAAACGGCAGAGCATCCTGACCCTGGCGCCCGCCCTGGCCGCCGAGCTGGCGCCCCAGGTGGGCCGCCTGGCGGACGCCGAGCAGCTCTTCCACCACGCCACCAGCGCACGGCTGCGGTCCGTCCAGCATCCCTGATCCGCCGGGTCCTGAACCCCGGCACTGCTTTCCTCTGGAAGCCTAGAATCCGTCTACCCTTGAGGCCGATCCCATGAGCCTGCTTCGACCCGATCTCGCATCCATCCAGCCCTACACGCGCCCGGCCTCCGAGCTGGCCAGCGTCGGCAAGGCGCGCCTGCACATGAACGAGGCCGCCTGCGACTGGCCTGCCGAGGCGCGGAAGGCCCTGCTGGAGCGGCTGGCGGCCATGCCCTTCCACCGCTACCCCGAGCGCCAGGCCGATCTCACCGAGCGGCTGCGCAAGCGCCTTGGAGTGCCCGAAGGCGGGCTCCTGCTGGGGCCCTCCAGCGGCAACGTGCTGGACCTGATGGCCATCGCCACCCTGTCCCCCGGCGATGCCATCGCCTACCCGGATCCGGGGTTCAGCCTCTACCCGCTCCTCATCACCCGCCACCGGGGCAAGGCCGTGAAGGTGCCCGTTGGCACGGGCTTTCCGCTGGAGCCGTGGTTCGCGGCGCTGGAGGCCGGCGCGCGCCAGCTGTGGATCACGCTGCCCAACAACCCCACAGGAGCCTGGCTCTCCCCGGCGGAGCTGGAGCCCCTGCTCAAGGCGGCGGCGCAGCGTCCCGATCCACCCCTTGTGGTCATCGACGAGGCCTACGCCGAGTTTGCGCCCCTCACGCACCGCCTGTCCGTGGAGCGCTATCCGAACGTGATGCTCCTGCGCACCTTCAGCAAGGCCCTGGCCAGCGCCAGCTGGCGCCTGGGCTACGTCATCGGCGACCCGGCCCTCGTGGGGAAGATGGCGGCCCTCCAGCTGCCCTACTCCGTGACCGCCGCGAGCCTGGAGGCCCTCGACGTGGCCTTGGACTTCGCGGGCCTGTTCGATGCGGAGATCCGGGGCATCGTGCGCCGGCGGGACCGCCTGAGCCAGTCGCTCGGTGCTTTCAGCGCTGCGCCCAGCGCAGGCAACTATCTCTACGTGGAGCCCGATCCAGGGCCGGCACTGTGGGACGAGGGCATCATGGTGCGGGCCTTCCCGGGCGCTGGCGTGGCGCGGGTGTCCATCGGCACCGAGCCCGAGGTCCGGAAGACGGCGGACGTCCTGGGGGGCGAGCTGGCTCCAGACGGGGTTGCTGCGCGCCGTCGCCTGCTGGTGCTGGATGTGGATGGCGTGATGATCGACGCGGACCGCAGCTTCGCGGAAGCGGTGAGCCGGGCCCTCCAGGAGCTGGCCCCCCAGCTTCCCTGGAGCGACGACGACTTCCTGGCCTTCAAGCGGGTGGGCGGCTTCAACAACGACTTCCGGCTTTGCGCGGGAGCCCTGGCCCTGGCGGAGCGGAAGGAGATGGACCGGCTGCGGAAGGCCGAGGGCATCGGCTTCCCGGACCTGGAGGCCCGCATCCAGGCGCTGGAGCCAAGCTGCCAGGAAGCCGTGCAGCGGCACTACGCCGTCACCAAGAACCTGGAGAAGCCGCTGATCGGGCGGGGGGAGCTCGAGGCGCTGGGTGTCGACGTGGCCATCTTCACGGGACGCCCGCCTGAAGAGTGGGCCATGGCCGTGGAGGTGTTGGGCTTCGAACTGCCCGCCGTCACAGACTCCGCGCCGCACCTGCGCAAGCCCCGGCCGGACGGGCTGCTGCAGTTGGCTGATACGTTCCGGGCCCAGGACGTGCTCTTCGTGGGCGACACCCGCGACGATGCCGCCTGCCTGCGGGAGGCTGCGGCCCTGCGGCCCGACATCGCCTGGTCCTTCGCGGCCGTGGGACCCGATCGCGAGCGCATCGGCGGCGACCTGAAGGGCGCGTCCCTCCGTTCGCTGCTGCCGGAGATCCAGAGGAGGCTGTCATGAGGAAGGCCATGATCCAGCGCCGGACGAACGAGACGGACATCCGGCTG
>CAYZND010000404.1:2624-3300 GCA_964479495.1 uncultured Mesoterricola sp. | reverse complement strand
GCCCCGGAGGCCAAGTCCTTCTTCGAGAAGACCTACCGGGCCCCCCACCTGCTCATCGCCGCGGCCGGGGATGTGGAGGTGGAGCCCCTGCTGGCCCTGCTCCAGCCCATCCTGGACCGTCTGCCAGGGGGGGAGGCCGGAGGCCCGGCCCCGATCAACACCCCGGCCCCTTTCCTCCTGAACCAGGGCCGGAAGGACCTGCAGCAGACGAGCCTGGTCCTGGGTTTCCCCATCTGTGGGCACCAGCACCCGGACCGGACCGCCGTGAGCCTCCTCAGCCATGTCCTGGGCGGAGGCATGTCGAGCCGCCTCTTCATGGAGCTGCGGGAGAAGCATGGTCTCTGCTACCAGGTGGGCAGCTACGTCTCCCACTACCGGGAGACCGGAGCCCTCCAGGTCATGGCCAGCTGCGCCCCGGACAAGGCCCGGGAGCTGGTCCACCGGGCCGCGGCCGAGTGCGCCCGCGCCGTGCGGGACGGCATCACCAGCGAGGAGCTGGAACGGGCCAAGCTCCAGGCCCGGACGAACCTGGTCTTCAGCCAGGAGTCCACCAGCGCCCGGATGTTCACCCTGGCCCACCAGGCCATCCACATGCCCCGCCTCCTGGACCTGGACGGGCAGATTGCCGAGATCGACGCCGTGGACCTGGACCTGTCTCTTATACACATCTGACGCT
>CAYZND010000404.1:0-2614 GCA_964479495.1 uncultured Mesoterricola sp. | reverse complement strand
CGAGTGGCCCGGGAGGTGCTCCGTCCGGAGTGCCTGGCCGTGTCGGCCCTGGGCACCCGCCGGGGCTCCGAGATCCGCAAGCAGGACCTGGCGGTCTGATGCCCACCAACCGTCACCCCTGGGAGGCGCCGGCCCCCGAGCGCGGCGGGAGACCCGCCGCCTGGGCACTCCTGCCCGAGGACTTCGCGTCCCTGGGCGCTCCAGGCCGAGGGGAGCACATCTTCCTTCAGCTCCACCACCCCTGGGTCTGGGTCGAGGGACGGCCCAGGCTCTCGAAGGAGATCCGGGCGTGGATGGACCAGTCCCTGGATCTGACCCTGCCGGAGGTCCTGGAGCGCCACCCCTCCGAGGACGGCAGCACCAAGCTGGTGCTGGGCCTGGCGGATGGCGAGCGCATCGAGGTGGTTCACATGCCGAGGGAGGTCCGCAGCCCGCGGGTGACCCTCTGCATCTCCAGCCAGGTGGGCTGCGCCATGGGGTGCACCTTCTGCGCCACGGGCTCCATGGGCATCCGCCGCAACCTCACCGCGGGCGAGATCGTGGGCCAGGTGATCGCCGTGCTCCGGGCCCTCGGGCCCGAGCGGCCCCACGCCGTGACCCTGGTCTTCATGGGCATGGGGGAGCCCCTCCACAACCTGGACCATGTCCACCGGGCCATCCGCATCTTCAACCACGAGCGGGGCCTGAACATCTCCACCCGCCGGATCACCGTCTCCACCTCCGGGCTCGTAGCCGGCATCGAGCGCCTGGCGAAGCTGGAGCCACGGCCTTGGCTGGCCCTGAGCCTCAACGCCACGACGGACGAGCTGCGGTCCCGGCTCATGCCCGTGAACCGGGCCTGGAACCTCGTCCGGCTCCGGCAGGCCCTGGGAGCCTGGCCCCTGGCCGACCGGGAGAAGCTCACCATCGAATACGTCCTGATGGGCGGCCTTAACGACACCCCCGAGGATGCGGACCGTCTGGCAGACTGGATGGGGGAGCTGCGCCGGACCCACAACCTGAACCTCATCCGCATGAACACCCACGGGGCCTGCGACATCCAAGAGCCGGACGAGGAGCGGATCGAGGCCTTCGTCCGTCGCCTGAAGGAGCGGGGATGCTTCGTCACCGTGAGGAAGAGCCGGGGCCGGGATGTGCAGGGGGCCTGCGGACAGCTCATCAAGAAGAGTTGAGGACTCTGGCCCGGGAGTTGCTCGCGGTCCGAGGTGTCACGGAGGTGACCCGTGGTGGATGACCGCGAGAACACCCTGGAGCCCGAGCCTTGGCTCCCCTGGGAGCCGACCCTGCCGCCCCCCGACGAGGACCCCTACTTCGAGGATCCGTATCATCCGGATCCCTATCGCTGACAGCCCTGCTAGACTCCCCTTCATTCAACCCCGCCTGCCGACAGGCCCCGGTGCCCCCGGGCACGCTTCGAGGACATGAATGAACGGTGAACAGCCCAGCGGTTCCGAGACGTTCAGCTGGCCCCATGCGCTCGAACCCGAAGGCCCTTCCGTGGAACCCTACCTCCGCTGGAATCCCTACGTGCAGGATCCCTACCACCCGGATCCCTACGCACCCCGGTAGCCCATGATCTCCCTCACGCATGTCGGCAAGCAGTATGGCCGGGTCCACACGGCGCTCTCGGACGTGAACTTCCACATCGAGCCCGGGGAGTTCGTGTTCCTCACGGGACCCAGCGGCGCCGGGAAATCCACCCTGCTGAAGCTGCTCTTCCGGCAGCAGGTGCCCACCAGCGGGGAGATCCGCCTGGCCGGCCATCGGCTGGCCAGCATGTCCCCCAAGGAGATCCCCTTCCTGCGGCGGAAGCTCGGCGTGGTCTTCCAGGACTTCAAGCTGATCCACACCATGACGGTGTTCGAGAACGTGGCCTTCGTGCTCAAGATCATGGGCGTGAGCTACGCCGAGCAGAAGCAGCGGGCCTTCCGGTCCCTGAAGATGGTGGGGCTCCAGCACAAGCTCAGCAGCTACCCCCTGCAGCTCTCGGGCGGCGAACAGCAGCGCGTAGCCATCGCCCGGGCCCTGGTGAACGACCCCCTGGTGCTCCTGGCGGACGAGCCCACGGGCAACCTCGACCCCGACCTCGCCCAGGAGATCATGTCCCTCTTCGAGCGCATCAATGGCTCGGGCACCACCGTCATGGTGGCCACCCACGACCGGAACCTCATCCAGCGCATGCGCAAGCGAGTGCTGGGGCTGGATCACGGCCGCATGGCCTTCGACCTCCCGGCCCCGGCCAGCATGGTGGTCGTGTAGGCCAGGCGGACCAGGTTCAGGGCTGTCTGTCTGCCAATGCCATCCGGGGCATCCGTGACGAGAAACGTCCGCCGGGTCACGGTGCCTCCGAGGAATCCGTCCTTCCCGGATTAGACTGTCTCCATGGCCCAGCCGCTTCTCGACACCCGCTTCGTCACCTCCGCCTCGAATGTGCAGCAGCTCGGCACCTGCCACGCCGAGGTAGCCTTCGTGGGCCGCTCCAACGTGGGCAAAAGCTCCCTGCTCAACGCCCTCGCCAACCAGACCCAACTGGCCCGCGTCTCCCGGACCCCGGGCCGCACACGGCTCATCAACGTCTTCCTCACGGGTCCCGACCGCTGGATCGTGGACCTGC
>CAYZND010000403.1:1218-3304 GCA_964479495.1 uncultured Mesoterricola sp. | reverse complement strand
CCACCAGGGACTCCTTGTTGGCCACACAGACGCGCCGCCCCGCCCGCAGCGCTGCCTCCGTGCTGGCCAGCCCGGCGGCACCCACCACGGCGGCCACGACGGTGTCGGCGCCCCCATGGAGAGCACAAGCCATGAGCCCTTCGCTTCCGTGATGGATCTCCGGGACATAGCTCAGGTTGGCCTTCAGCCACTCGGTATCGGCCGCCTCCGCCATGGAGACGCAGGCGGGACGGAACCGCTCGCACTGGGTCCGGAACAGTTCCCGGTTGCGGCCCGCCGCCAGGGCGACCACCGCCAGACGCTCCGGATGGGCTTCCGTGACGTCCAGGGTGGAGACGCCGATGGACCCCGTGGAGCCGAGAACCGCGAGGTGCCGCATCTCAGCTCAGCCCGTGCACCAGATGCACGTAGACATAGAGGGCCGGCGCGGCGAAGACCAGGCTGTCCACACGGTCCAGCATGCCGCCGTGACCGGGGATGGAGAACCCGTCCAGGCAGGAGTCCTTGACGCCCGCGCTGCGCTTCCAGGTGCTCTCCACCAAGTCGCCCAGGATGCCCACGATCCCCAGAAGCAGCCCGAGGGTCACGGCGTCGACCACCGTCCACTCGGTGCACAGGAGGGCCCGCACCAGGAAAGCCCCGCCGATGTTGCCGGCCAGGTTGCCGAAGGCGCCTTCCCAGGTCTTCTTGGGGCTCACCCGGGGGGCCAGCTTGTGCTTGCCCAGGAGGCTCCCCGTGAAGTAGGCGGTGGTGTCCCCGGCCCAGACGATGATGTAGAGGGCGAGGATCAACCGGGCCCCGGTGTTGGGCAGGGTGGTGTCGCTGAACATGAAGAGCTTCTGCTGGAAGCCCAGGCCCAGCCCCATGTAGAGCGCGGCCAGCCAGGTGATGGCCTGGCTGGAGAGGGCATTCTCCAGGGGATCCTTGGAGAAGATGAGGGCTCCGAAGTGGATGAGGGCCCCGGCCAGGGCCAAAACGAACCAGAGGGGCAGCGGGTCCGTGCCGGTGCGGGCGGCGAAGTAGAAGTGGAGCGGGAAGAGCAGGCCCGCCAGGGTGCCCGCCAGGATGGAAGGGTGGTGCCCCCCCTTCCGCGCGATCAGGCACATCTCCCGGACGCCCATGAACACCGAGAAGGACATGATGGCCAGGAAGACGGTCTTGGCCCAGGGGTGGGTCCCGAAGTACATCAGGCTCAGGAAGCCCACGGCAAAGACGCCGGAGGTGGCCAGCCGGATGGCGAGGTTGCGGGTGTCCAGGCTGCGGCGCGGGGGGGCGGGGGGTGTCATGGTCATCCTTGTCACAGGCCTCCGTACCGGCGTTCGCGGCGGGCGTAGGCGTCCAGGGCCTGCTGGAGCTGGGGCAGCCGGAAGTCCGGCCACAGGCAGTCGGTCACGTAGAATTCCGCGTAGGCACACTGCCAGAGCAGGAAGTTGGAGATCCGCATCTCCCCGGACGTCCGGATGAGCAGGTCCACGTCGGGGGCCCCGGCGGTCCACAACCGGGCGCTAAGGGCCTCCTCGGTGATCTCGTCCGGGCGCAAGCCATCCTCCACGCAACGCCGGGCCGCCGTGGCCAGCTCGAGGCGGGAGCCATAGTTCACGGCCAGGTGGAGCACCATGCCTTCGTGATCCCGGGTCGCGGCCTCCAGCTCCCGGATGCCCTTCTGGATTCCGGCGGGGAGGCCCTCCATCAGCCCCACGTGATGGAATCGGATGCGCTTGGCCTTGAGCTGGGGCAGGAAGGTCTTCAGGTAGTGGCGGAACAGGGCCATGATGGCCGTCACTTCCGCCTTCGGCCGCTTCCAGTTCTCCGTGGAGAAGGCGAAGAGGGTGACGTGCTGGATGCCCAGCTCGGCGGCATTGTCCATCAGCTCCACCGCAGCCTTCACGCCCTCCCGGTGCCCCCGGTTCCGCGCCCAGCCCCGCTGGGCCGCCCAGCGGCCGTTGCCGTCCATGATGAGGGCAACATGGGTCGGGACGCTCACAGCGTGCCTCGCCTACCGGGAATACAGACCCAAGCCGCCGTGTAAGTCTCGCGTATCCCCGCAGGGGATACCGAGATGATGAGGGCGACATGGGTCGGGACG
>CAYZND010000403.1:0-1118 GCA_964479495.1 uncultured Mesoterricola sp. | reverse complement strand
CGTATCCCCGCAGGGGATACCGAGATGATGAGGGCGACATGGGTCGGGACGCTCATCGGCAAGAGCCCTCGCGGGTCCGAGGCCGTGGCCCAGGGGCGATGACCGTGGACGGGGGCTGGATCAAGCGGACTCCGGGATCGAGGGGCGTTCAGACTGGGAAAGGTGCAATTCCCTGACGGTTTTATGCGAAGCGGATTCTAACATGGGGCCTTGCCGTCGCCGATCCAGTACTCCTGGTAGGCTATCCTTCTCACCAAATATGGATGGAAGCTCATGGTCCAGTTCAACACGCGCGCCAATGAGATCCTGTTGAAGCTCGTGTACTACGGTCCCGGCCTCTCGGGAAAGACCACCAACCTGCAGGCCCTGCATGCCATGTGCAACGAGGGCAGCCGCGGGGAGCTCTTCTCCGTCAACACCCAGGAAGACCGGACCCTCTTCTTCGACCTGCTGCCCATCAACCTGGGCTACATCTACGGCAACGCCATCCACCTGCAGGTCTACACCGTGCCCGGCCAGGTGCAGTACGACGCCAGCCGGCGGGTGGTGCTGGGCGGGGCCGACGGCGTGGTGTTCGTGGCGGACTCCAGCGAAGTCAAGATGCAGGAGAACGTGGACTCGCTGTCGAACCTGTACCACAACCTCAACGCCAACCGGCTGAACATCAAGCAGATCCCCTTCGTCATCCAGTACAACAAGCGGGATCTGCCCGACGCCATGCCCGTGGGCGTCATGAACCGCCGCCTGAACTTCCGCTCCGTGCCCTTCTTCGAGTCCATCGCCCCCAAGGGCATCGGCGTGCTGGACACCTTCCTGTCCATCACCAAGGACACGGTGGGGACGACCTTCAAGAAGTACCACCTGGACAAGAAGATCAAGGACTTCGATGAGATGCTGAACCTCATCGAGACCAACATCCGCTCCAGCATGCGGGAGCTGTCCGTTCCGGAGGAGGCGCCGGCCCCCCAGCCCGAGTCCACGGTGCTGCGGCACAGCAATGTCAGCGTGGCGGATCTCGCGCCCGGCAAGGTGGCCGACGCCCAGGAGCTGCTGGAGGATGCCCTCAAGTCCAACATGGAGACGGCCCGGCTCTACTCCGAGCTGAAGCAGGCCAAGGA
>CAYZND010000402.1:0-3306 GCA_964479495.1 uncultured Mesoterricola sp. | reverse complement strand
GTGGTGTGGGGACCTTCGCGACTTGGATGGCTTGAGGGGGAGCCGGCGTAGCGGGGGATGGAAGCGGCCGGTCCAGATCCCACTTCGCCAGGAGCTTGCCATCGGCAGCACGCAGCGTCACCACCTCTCCAGGGGGGGGTGCGTGGAACTCCCAGCGTATGGGGCCCGGTTCCGCGTACACGTGCTCGTTCATGTACCGACCCGTCAGGGTCACTTCCACGGGTTCGAGGACCTCACCCGTGACGATGAGCACGCCTCCGACCTTGTGCCATGTCCAGGGGTCAGGTTGATAGGCCGCTTCCTTCACTGCAGGCGGGGGGGGCGGAGGGGGCTGCTTCTTCCGGCATCCCCCTGCCGTGGCCAGTGCGACAAAGGCCACCAGTAGACAGGTCTGCCTGGGGATTCCAGAACTCAATGACGCACCCTGTGGATCAAGGATTCAAACGCGCTTGAGGACGCATGTAAAGGATTGGATCGTTTCCTTCACCGCGCCACTTATCGAGAGGTCTATGGGGGAGCCATCCATGGACACTGTCAGGCCTCTGAGCGGGGGTGACTTGACCGAAAACAAGGGAACCACACGGTATCAGCCGCCAAAGGCTCACTTCCATGCGGGGCGGTTCATCCTTTCGGCTTGGCGATGATCTCCACAGCCTTGGCCGTGCTCAAGCCGATGGCCTCCGCCGCCTGTGCGGTTGTCCACCCTTCCGAAAGGGCTCCGGCCAGGAAGTTCCAGCGGAGCTGCCTGAGTTGGGCAGGGTCCTTGTCTTCAGGGCGATCCTCCGCCATGAGCACCAGGAACTGTTTCATGCGCAGCACCGTCCCCAGGAGCGGGATGGCCTGTTCCTTCGGGGGCTTCCTGGCCGTCAGCACGGGCTTCACAGCCCCTTCTTCCTGGGTGATCAGGCCCCTGCGCTGGAGCATTCCAAGCTTGCCATACAAGCGCTGGGCCAGGCGTCCCTTGGCGCCTCGCGTGGACCGTGGCGACACAAGCTGGGTGGCGAACTGATCCAGCAGGGCACGCCGAAGCACCCCCTGCGGATAGTTGGTCCTGAGGATCTCCAGGATCCACGCCCCGCTGAGTCGTCCCACTGCCATCGCCCGAGTATGGCTCGGAAGGATCCATCGGTTCCCTGGAACCATAAACGAGAACGGTCGACCGAAGTCGACCGTTCTGTTTGGTAGGGCTAGCGGGATTCGAACCCGCGTTGCCGCCGTGAAAGGGCGGTGTCCTAACCCCTAGACGATAGCCCCATGGGGTGAATGGGTGGTGGGCCCAGCAGGACTCGAACCTGCGACCAACGGCTTAAAAGGCCGCTGCTCTACCGACTGAGCTATAGGCCCGTGCCGTTGCAGGCAGGAACCTCCATTGTGCCGTCGGGGCAGGGGAAGGGTCAAGGAGAGATCTCGGGGAGAGGGATTGGGAGCGTCCGGCTCCAGCGGATTCCGCGCGTCAGGGGTGGGTGAGTTCCTTGGCCAGGGCTTCGGCGTTGTAGACCTTCACCAGGGATTCCAGGATGGCGCGCACGTCCACGGCGATGCAGCGGTTGGTGGCGGCGTCGTAGTAGAAGCGACCGGGGATGCTCTCCAGGTTGCCGTCGAAGACGAGTCCCACCAGATCGCCGTGGGTGTTCACCACAGGGGAGCCGGAGCTGCCTCCGGTGATGTCGTGGGTGGTGACGAAGTTGAGGGGGGTGGACGGGGACAGGGCCGACCGGCGGTCCAGCCAGCGTTGGGGAAGGGCCCAGGACCCGCCTTCTGCCTCGGGTCCCCAGGCGTCGGCCCGATCGAACAGACCGCCGAAGGTGGTGAAGGGGGGCTGAAGGGTTCCCTGGGCGGGGTAGGGCTTGAGGGCCCCGTAGCTCAGCCGGAGGGTGAAGTCCGCTTCGGGATAGGTCGAAGGACCTTCCAGGGCATAGCGGGCCCGCGCGATGCGGGTGTTCTGCCCGTCGATCTGGAGCGCCAGGGCGTCATGCCGCCGCTTGATCTCCCGGCTGCGGGGATCCAGCGTCCGGGCCATGAGCACCAGGGGGTCACGGCTCTTCCGCAGCGCGGTCTCGCCGCCCTCGAGCAGCGCTTTCACGAAGGCCGGATCGTCGATGCGCGTCTCCCGGAGCGCCTGTTCGGCGGCGCCGTCGGGCGCACGCCCCAGGAGCAGGGCCTTCACCAGCGGATGCGTGTCCCCCAGCCAGGCCTGGGTCTCCTCCAGCCCCGCCTCCAGCAGGAGCGTCTCCAGCTCGCGATCCAGGGGTTCGGGATGCATCAGCTCCTGGCGCAGGCTCTGGGCCTCGGCCTCCGAGTAGCCCTCAAGCCGGCGCGGCTCAGGCACGGGGGACTCGGTGATGAGGCGCACCAGCTGGAGAGCCCGGTAGAGGGGTCCCCGCTCCAGGCTGCAGTAGATCCGATGCATGAGCTGGTATTCCTTGGCGATGGCCTCCTGCTGCTCGAAGAGGCGCATCAGCGTGGTCCAGCTCTGGCCCGCCAGATCCTTCAGCGCGGGATTCATGCGGACGCGCACGGCCCACCGCTGCTCCCGGTCCTGCAACTGCATCATGCGGTCCCGGCTCTGCAGGCTCCGGAGCTCTTCCTGGTAGACCTTCAGGAAGTTGGAGGCTTCCTGGAAGTCCGTGGAGACCCGGCGGGCATGCTCCGGGCTGCGTGCCGCGAAGGTGCCGAGGGCCTTCAGTCTCCGCTCCAGGGTCTGGACCGTCAGCGGGTTCAGCACGCGGCGCCGGTAGTCCACCTCGATGAGCGTCTCCTCCCGGCTGGTGCGGCCTGGATGCCCCGCGACGAAGGTCAGCTCGCCGTTGCGGGCTCCCTTGGGCTGGATCATCAAGGATTCACCTGGCCGGTGGGGGCGTCCATCCCGGTAGACCCGGAACAGGGCGAAATCCAGGTCGTGCCGGGGATAGGTGAAGTTGTCCCACTCCTTGCCGAAGGCGGCCACGTCGTATTCAGGGGCCATCGCCAGCCGCACGTCCTCGAAGACCTCGTAGCGGTAGAGCCAGTGTTCGCTGCCTCCATGGAACGCCACGAGGTCGCAGGACAGCGCCGTGCGTTTTGCTTCCTGCCTCCGGATCTCTTCGAGCACCTGCTGGCGGGCCTCTTCGGCCTCCTGGAAGCTCATGCCGGGCTTCATCGCCCGCGCGGCTTCCGCCGTGAGGTCTTTTGTGGAGACCAGAACTCGCAGGAAAAGCCCGGGGACACGCAGTTCACGGGCACGATCGACCGCCACGAATCCCTGTTTCACAAGGTCGCGATCCCCCGTGGAGAGCTGCTGAAGGTAGCCATGGGCCACGTGCTGAT
>CAYZND010000401.1:0-3347 GCA_964479495.1 uncultured Mesoterricola sp. | reverse complement strand
GTCCGGCGGCACGGCCTACGCGGTCTACCTCTCCGACAAGGGCACGGAGCGGGCGCGGGAGGACAGCCGCCGGAGCCTGGAGCAGGTGGAGCGCTTGCGGAAGGATGGCCGCGTGGATCACTACGGTCCCGCGGACTACCGACCCGAGAGTCCCACCGCCGACTGGCTGCTGATGCGCATCAAGCAGATCGCGGACGGCATCATCGCCGAGCGTCGCGCGGCCCTGAAGGAGCGCGTGGGGATCGCGCCAAGCCATCTGCCGCACTGAGGCTCCCTCGTGAAGCGTCCCATCTCGGCGTGCACGCACCGCTTCCGGGAGAAGGCCTCGGTCTTCCTCACGGAGCTCCACCCCGCGCAGGATGCCGCGGAGCGTGCGGTCATCCTCGCCAGGCTCCGCAAGCGCGACTTCGACGCCAATCACCACTGCAGCGCCTGGAGGGAGGGGTTGCCCGTCTCAGTCCAGGGAGCGGACGACGATGGGGAGCCTTCGGGCACGGCAGGCGCGCCCATGCTGCGGGTGCTGGAGGGCGAGGAGCTGACCGATGCGCTCGTCGTGTGCATCCGGTGGTTCGGAGGTACCAAGCTGGGCACCGGCGGGCTTGTGCGGGCCTACACCGATGGGGTCCAGGGCGTGATCGCGGAAGCCCGTGCCCAGGGGCTCCTGGAGGAGGTGCGGGTGCTGCGCTTGGGATCGATCCTCGTGCCCCCCGAGCTGGCCCACCTGCCCTTTGCCATCCTGGGGGCTTTCCCCGAAGCGGAGATCCTCGGGCAGGATTACACGGACAGCGGTGTGGCGATCCGGTTCCAGATGTCCCCTGGGCGAGAGGCCGCCCTGGAGGCGGCCTGGCAGGAGCGGAGCCGGGGCGGGCGGATCGACTGGGCGTGACCTACAGGTAGGTCCGCGCCCCCACGAAGGTCTTCTGGTAGTAGGCGTCCGAGAGCCGCTCCTGGCTGATGGTCCGGCCGCGGCTCGGGGCGTGGATGAAGCTGCCATCCCCCGCATAGAGGCCCACGTGGGAGACCCGGCCCGAGCCGCTGGTGGCGAAGAACAGGAGGTCGCCGGGGCGCAGCTCGTCCAGGCCCACCGGGCTCCCCGCTTCGTACTGGTCCCGGGAGGATCGGGGAAGCTGGAGACCATTCAGGCGATAGACGGACATGGTGAGGCCGCTGCAGTCGAAGCCCTGCGCGCTGGCCCCGCCCCACAGGTAGGGCACGCCCAGGTAGCTCCGCGCGGTCTCCACGAGGTTGGCCCTGACCTCTTCGGCGTCCTCGGGACGGGGTCGCGCCTGGGTTGTCTCCTCGGGTGCGGCCAGATAGAACTCCTGGATCACACCCGAGGAACGCAGGGCTTCCGCCCGGCTCCGGGCGGCCTCCTTGGTGGGGAAGTTGCCGAAGCGCACCCGGTAGAGACCCTTGGCGGAGGCGTAGTACGTCGCCTCCAGGCCCTGGGACTGCAGGGACTCGGCCAAGCGGGCGGCATTGTCCACCTGGGCGAAGGCCCCCACCTGGATCGTGTAGCCCATGCGGGGCAGGGGCTTGGGCACCATGCGGGGAGCCGTTTGGATGGGCCGGGTTCCGGCCTCGGAGGTGCTCGGCCCCCGGAAGCAGCCGGTTCCCAGCATGGCCAGCCCGGCAATCAGGACGGTCTGCAGGCGAAGGTTCGGAAGACGGATGGGGTGTCTCATGGATGGCTCGGCACTTGTATATTCTCGCCATTGAGGTCCGGAATGGCACAGGGTGAGATAAAATGTTGAATTGGTTGAATTTTTTAACATACACCCTCCCCGGCCCATCGCGGGCCACACTGTCAGACCTTGAGAGGATTTGGACGGACCATGACCCAGCGCACCCTTCTTGTTCCGATTGCCGCATGGCTCGTCGCGGCCTCTTTGGCCCCCCAGGCCTCCGCCTCCGGCTTCCAGCTCCGGGAGCAGAGCCCCAGCGCCCAGGGCACGTCCTTCGCGGGCGTCACCGCCGGGGGTCCCGATATCGGCAGCATGTTCTTCAACCCCGCCACCATGACCCAGTTCGAAGGACGCGAAATCGTCGCCGGGTTCAGCTACGTGATGCCCAAGGCCGAGCTCCGCGACGCGGAAGCCCGCCGTGCCACCGCTTTGGGTGGTGCCTTGATCGGTCGAGACGACTCGGTTCCCAATTCGGCCAAAAGTGCACTCCTCCCCAACCTCTATGCCATGTGGAGCCTTAAGCCGGACCTCAAGCTGGGTCTCTCCGTTAACGCTCCCTTCGGCATGGTGACGGATTACGACTCCACCTTCGTGGGGCAGTACCACGCCCTCAAGTCCGACCTGAAGGTGGTCGACATCGCTCCCAGCATCGCCTATCGAGTCAATCCCCAGTGGTCTATCGGCGCCGCGTTTGTGGCGCGCAAGGTGGAGGCGGAATTGACGAATGCTGCGGACTTTGGGGCGTTTGCCCCCGGGCCTCCACCTCCGGGAGTGCTCGACGGAAAGGCTGGACTCAAGGGCAGCAAGTGGGGCTATGGCTATCGCCTGGGCGTGGTCTTCCAGCCGAACGATACGGTGCGGATCGGACTGGCCCATCACGGCGCCATGACGATCAAGCTGAAGGGCGACGCCACCTTCGAGTTCGCTGCGGGAACACCTGGAGGATTGATCAGTTCCTTGCAGGCAGCTGGCTATGTCAACGGTGGAGCCAGTGCCAAGCTGAATCTCCCAAGCACCACTTCTCTCGGCATCCATGCCGAGATCACCCCCACGATCTCCCTCCAAGGCGAGATCGCCCGCACCGGTTGGTCCAGTTTCAAGGAACTGCGGGTGGACTTCGACGGGACCCTCGCCGACTCCGTCACCAACGAGAAATGGCGTGATACCTGGTTCCTCGCCGCGGGTCTGACGTGGAAGGCAACCGATGCTTGGACGTTCCGTACGGGCCTGGCCTATGACCAGAGCGCGGTGAAGGACAAGTTCCGCACGCCTCGCATCCCCGATGGCAACCGGACCTGGGTGTCCCTGGGAGCAGGATACGCCTTCAGCAAGCGGGCCTCCGTCGACTGTGCCTACACGCACATCTTCGTCGCGGACGGTCCCGTGGATCTGAAAGCGGTCGAGGATGGCTACACATTCGCAACCAGCCCAAGCCGCGCCCGCGGCAACCTGAACGGCACCTACAAGAACAGCATCGACATCTTCTCCGTCCAGGCTAGGTTCACCTTCTGATCCGGGTTGCATCCTGCGAGCCCCTGATTCGCGTGGATTGGGGGCTCGTTCCTTGTTCATGAATCGTTCCGAAGGTGCGGGATTGAATCGCGGTACGCCCGGATGCATCAGAATGGTGTCTGATGGAAGACAGGCTCTGAGGAGGCTCGA
>CAYZND010000400.1:0-3348 GCA_964479495.1 uncultured Mesoterricola sp. | reverse complement strand
CGCCCAGGCCGTTGACCAGTGCCTTGACGTGCCAGTGGCGTTCCTCGCCCTTCAACCGCAGCCAGTGGACCACCATGCCCGCCTGGCTGAGGGTGAAGCCCGTGAACACGCCCAGCGCATAGAGAGGCAGCAGCAGGTCCGTGTTGGCGTGGAGGAGCCAGACCAGCAGGCAGGACACGAAGGTGAGGATGATGATGCCGTTGGAGAACACCAGCCGGTCCCCCTGGCTGGCGAACTGCTTGGGCAGGTAGGCGTCCCGTCCCATCAGGGCGCCCAGGCGGGGGAAGTCCGCATAGGCGGTGTTGGCTGCGACGACCAGGATGGCGAAGGTGAAGGCCTGGGTCAGGAAGTACATGACCTTCGGCAGGCCGCTGCCCACGTCGCCATAGATGGCCTTGGCTAGCTTGGACAGCAGGGACTCAACGACCACCGCCGGGTCTGCGCTGTGGGCGTAGACGACGCCCAGCCGATGGGAGAGGAAGGTGATGCCCAGGAACATGATGCCCAGCAGGCCGACCATCCAGATCATCGTCTTGGCGGCGTTGCGTTCCGCCGGATCCCGGAAGGCCTGGACCCCGTTGGAGATGGCTTCCACCCCCGTGAGGGCCGTGCAGCCTGCGGAATAGGCCCGCATGAAGATCCAGACCAGGGCGAATCCGGAGAAGTTCGAGGCCTGCGCCGCGGAAGCCTCCATCTCGACCGTGGTCGGGCCACCGGAGAGGAAGGCCCGGACGGTCCCCACGGCCAGCATGGTCATCATGAGGAGGACGAAGCCGTACGTCGGCACGCTGAAGAACGCCCCGCTCTCCTTCACGCCGCGCAGGTTGGCGATGGCGATGAAGACGATACAGGCGATCGTGATGGCTACGTTGTGCCCGTGGAGCACGGGCAGGGCGGAGGTGATGGCCTGGACGCCCGAGGACACGGAGGCAGCGACCGTCAGGATGTAGTCCGTCAGGAGCGAGGCCCCGGCCACGAGGGAGGCGTACTCCCCGAGGTTCTCCCGGGCCACGATATAGGCGCCCCCGCCGGTCGGATAGGCGTGGATGGTCTGCCGGTAGCTGATCCCGAGGATCACGAGCAGGAGGGCGATGCCCACCGCCACCCAGGGCGATAGGCTGAAGACAGGGTGGATCGCCAGCCCGCCGGCGGCCGCCATGGACACCGCAGCCACCCCGTGGGGGAGGTTGCTGGACAGGCTCGCCATGATCTCCTGCGTCGCGTAGGCCGTGGACGACAGTGCGTCCGAGCTGAAGACGGCCAGCCCGACGAAGTTGTTGACCTTGGTGTGGTGGGTCTCGTCGCTGGCTAGGCGGCGGCCCAGCAGGACGCGGCGGAGAGGGGGCATGATCGGGGATTCAAAGGAGTGCTTTGAGCATACCCCCGATTGGTCTCAGTCCATATCGGGATCGAGGTGGTAGGGAATGGAAATCACGACGACATGGGGCTTCTGCAACAGGATGGCCTTCAGGCGCAGGGCCGTCTGGTTGTGCAGGAAGTGCTCCCACCAGCCGCCCGGCACGAACTCCGGAACGACTACCGTGATGGTGTACTCGGGCTCGACGCGCCGGATGCGGTCGATCTCAGCCACCACGGGCTCCACGATCTTCCGGTAGGGGCTCTCCACCACGCGCAGGGGCACCCCCTCGCTGTAGCGGTGCCAGTCCGCCTGCACCTTCTCCACGGCGACACTGGGTTTCCCGTAGGCGTCCGGGAAGTCCACCATCAGGGCCTCCACCTCGCCCCGGGCCGCGATGGCCTTGGCGTAGTGCAGGGCCTCCAGGACGCCCCGGTGGATGCGGGAGACCAGCACAACGACCCGCTGCTTTCGGTGGTAGATCTCGTCCGTGCGGCTGCTGGCGAGGATGGAGCGCACGCGGATGTAGTGGCGGTGGATGTTGAAGAAGACGAAGACCATCAGCGGGATCAGCACGGCGATGATCCATGCGCCGTGGATGAACTTGGTGATGGTGATATCCAGCATCACGATGCCGGCGGTGAGGGCGCCGATTCCGTTGACGACGGCCTTCGTATGCCATTGGGCCGCCTTGCCCTTGAGCTTGATCCAGTGCATCACCATGCCCGCTTGGCTGATGGTGAAGCCCAGGAACACACCCAAGGCGTAGAGCGGCAGGAGGCGGTCGGGGTTGGCATGGCAGACGACGACCAGGGTGCAGCTGATGAGGGTGAGGATGATGATGCCGTTGGAGAACACCAATCGATCGCCCTGGCTCGTGAACTGCTTGGGGAGGAATCCGTCCCCGGCGTGCAGGGCTGCCAGGCGCGGGAAGTCCGCATAGGCCGTGTTGGCCGCCACCACCAGGATGGCGAACGTGAACCCCTGGGTCAGGTAGTAGAGCACCTTGGGAAGCATCGCCGCGCTGGCGAGGTCTCCGATTCCGTACACGCGCTTGACCAGCTGGGAGAGGAGGGCTTCGCTTACCTGACTGGCATCGGCGCTGTGGGCGTAGACCACACCCAGCTTGCTGGACAGCACGGAGATGCCGAGGAACATGGTGCCCAGCAGGAGGATCATCCAGACCATCGTCTTGGCGGCATTCTTGGAGGCGGGTTCCTTGAACGCGGTGATGCCGTTGGAAATGGCCTCCACGCCGGTCAGGGCGGTGCAGCCCGCCGAGTAGGCCCGCATGAAGATCCAGACCAGGGCGATGCCGGACAGGTGGCTGGCCTGCTGAACGGATTCCTGGACTTGCACCGGGGTCGGGCCTCCGGAGAAGAAGACCCGCATGGTCCCGACCACCAGCATGAGCATCACGAAGGCGATGAACCCGTACGTGGGTATGGAAAAGAAGGCACCCGACTCCTTGACGCCCCTGAGATTGGCGACACAGATGAAGACGATGCAGGTCACGGTGATCGCCACGTTGTGCCCCTGCAGGATCGGCACCGCGGACACGATGTTTTGCACGCCGGAGGAGACGCTGGCCGCCACCGTCAATATGTAGTCCGTGAGCAAGGCGGCTCCGGCCGTCTGGGCGGCGACTTCGCCCAGGTTGTCCTTGGCCACGATGTAGGCTCCGCCACCGCCCGGATAGGCCATGATCGTCTGCCGGTAGCCGATGCCCAGCACGATCAGGAGCCCGACGATGCCCAGGGAGACCGGGATGGAGAGGCCGAACAAGGGATGCACCATCACGGCGCCAGCGGCCGTCATGGACACCGCCGCGATGCCATGCCCCAGGTTGCTCGACAGGCTGGCCATGATCTCCTGGGTGGCGTAGGCCACGGAGGAGAGCGCATCCGAGCTGAAGACGGCCAGCCCGACGAAGTTATTGACCTTGGTGTGGTGGGTCTCGTCGCTGGCGAGGCGGCGGCCCAGGAGGGTAC
>CAYZND010000399.1:0-3351 GCA_964479495.1 uncultured Mesoterricola sp. | reverse complement strand
CATCCCGCCGCGGTCCGCCTCGCGCAGGATCCGGAAGTCGCCCAGGGGGAGTTTAGCGCTGAACATCCTCCGCACGGCGGATCGTCCTTCCTGGTCAGACAAATCGAAGGAGATCTGTCTGAGGTGCGCCACGGCAGGCCTTCCAGGGTGCACGGCCCCCGGGTCTTTTACGCCGCGCCCGACGTTGAGGAAATCCCGTATGACGGTGCGACCTCAGGCCGTCACGAAGAAGGCCGGATGGTGGGTGACGAGGCCCCTGGGGAGCTCCCCCTGCAGCAGCAGGCCCATGAGGAATTCCGGGGGCACGTCATCCACCCGCAGGGCGGGCAGGTTGCGGAAGCCGAACCGCGTGTAGTAGCCGGGATCGCCCACCAGCACGCAGCCCCGGGCGCCCAGGGCGCGGAGACCTTCCAGTCCCTCTCGGATGAGCGCGGCGCCGATGCCCTGGCCCTGGTGCCCGGGCAGCACGGCGACGGGGCCGAGGGTGTACCAGCCCAGGTCCTGGCCATCGATGAGGGCCGGGGAGAAGGCGATGTGGCCCACCACCTCGCCCTCCGCTTACGCCACCAAGGCGAGCGTGAGGGCCCCCGCCGCCCGCAGGGCGCGGACGATGAAGTGCTCCATCTGGTGGCTGTAGGGATGGACCTTGAAGGCCTCCACGTGGATGCGGTCGATGGCGGGCAGGTCGGTGTGCCGTTCCGGTCGGATGATCATGGGGCCTCCGTGAGGCGTCTCAGTCCAGGTCCTTGCCCATCCACACCACGCTGAAGGTGGTGCCGTGCTTGCGACCGATGTCCTTCAGGCGGCCGTATTCCTCGAAGCCGCGGTGGCGGTGGAATGCGATGCACTCGGGGTTTGCGGAGGAGATGTTGGCCACCAGCTTGTGCAGGCCGAGCCTTCGGGCATCGGCCTCCATGCGGCGCAGGGCCTCGGAGCCCAGGCCCTTGCCCGTGTGCTGGGGCGCCAGGAAGTAGCTCACCTCCGCCACCCCCGCGAAGGTGGGGTACGAGGCGTAGGGTTCCAGCCAGGCGAAGCCTGCCACGCGCCGCTCGCCGTCCAGGATCGCGTAGGCCGGATAGCGATCCACGTGCTCGATGAAGCCCAGGAAGTGGTCCCGACCCACCGGGGCCTCCCGGTACGCGGCCATGGAGTGCTCGATGTAGTGGTTGAAGATGGCCATGACCTCGTCCTGGTGAGTCAGGCTCAAGGTCTCAAAGGTGTAGGGTCCCATCCGGTCTCCGGGAAAGTGTGAGACCGCAAGGATGACAGCGGAGTGTGGCGCAGGGAAAGGAACGATGGCCCCTGTGGCTGAGTACAGCTTCAGGGCCTCATCTGCCGAAGCGTCTTGGCGTCAAGGGCGTCCTGGGGTCGTCCCGTCGCCTCCTTGTTGCGGATCAGATCCTCCAGCCCAATGATCATGACCGGCTGCCCGCCGTAGGCTGACGCGATCCGGCGATCCCACGCCTCGTCAAAGGTCACCCCATCGATTCCGGTGATGATGTCGATCCGGTTGGGTGGCACACCCATCTGGAACACGATTCCTGGGGCAGACAGATCCGCCAACTGCAGGTCGCCCAGGCGAGCGCCGAACGCATCCAGGGCCTCCCACACATGCCGGGCGTTCACGTCATCCGCACGGACCCAGACATCCAAGCCCTTGGTGAAGCGGGGGGCGCCATGGACCGCAAGGGCATATCCGCCCACGATCAGGAAGTCAGCCCCGGCGGCGTTCAAGGCGGCAAACAGATCTCTGAAGTCTGCGTTCACGCTCATCGGGGTGCGTCCATGCCAAGTATTCAAGCGTGAGATCCCACAGCTCTTCCATGCGTGCTTGTGGGGATGAACCCGGTGACAGCTCGAGCTCCTGGCTTCTCGGGTCATGAAGCCGGATGACGCGGGAGGTTCCTTGACGTCTGCGTTCTTCGGGAAGCATAGGAAATTCTAGCATCGGGCGAACGCTGGGCATGGAGGAAGAGGCTTGGCGATTTCCTAGTCCACCTCCGCCGCCAGCCGGTCCAGGTTCTCCTCGTTGGCGGGCTCCACGATGGCCCGCACGCGCGCTGCCACCGCCGGGTCCTCGAAGGCCTGGGTCCAGTCGACCCGGGTTCCGCCAGGGCAGGGCGTCAGCGCGAGAGTCAGCTCGAAGTGCGGTGGCACCACGTGCCGGAGCTTCACGAGGGCATGGGGCACGATCTCCAGGAACTCGGAGCGGTTCGGATAGTCCGTCCCGTCCGGCCCGTGCATGGTGAAGACCCAGGATCCGCCGGGGCTAAACTCGAAGGTCTCGAAGGTGTTCGTGAAGCCCTTGGGCCCCCACCAGCGGGCCAGGCGGACGGGATCGCGGATGGCCTCGAAGACGGCCTCCGGCGGAGCGTGCAGCTCCCGGGATGTGCGGAAGGTGGACATGGAAGCCTCCGGAGCATGGGATGACCGGAGGAGGCGCTCGGTTAAGGCTTCGGATGGGATCGGGGCGCGGGTGCCCGCCTAGACGAGCACGACTTCTTGTAAGGAGACCTTGCGCGGGGGGGCGCCCGCAGCGGTGCCCACAGGCACCACCCACTGCTCGCCCACCTCGTGGAAGCCAAAGCCCGTGTGGAAGCGGCTGGAAGCCTCGTTCCGCGGCTGCAGGTAGTACTCGCAGGTGAGGGTGGCGATGCCGGTCTCCCGCGCGAACCGGAACAGGTCCCGATACAGCTCGCTCCCCAGCCCCATCCCGTGGAACGCCCGGCGGACGGCGATCCGGTCGATGTAGAGAAAGGAGGGATGGCGGGCGGCAAACCACCGGAAGTTCTCGCTCTCGTAGGCGGCGTGTTCCCGGAAGGCCAGAAGGAAGGCCGCCACCTCGCCCTCCACGCAGGCGACGCGGTGATAGGCCGCTTGCCCATGGAGCTTCTCCAGGAGGTCCAGGTTCATGGGGGCGAGCAGGTGCTCGGATTCCAGGTTGAGGCTCAGGATGGCGGGGAAGTCCGCGGCGTTCGCATCTCGGATCATGGGCAGCCTGACGAAGAGGGGGAGTGGGCGTGGCCGAAGCCGTGGGGCGAGGGGAGGTGGAACGACAGACTAGGCCCCTTCGGAACCAACGGGGAGAGGCATGACGTAGACCAGTTCATCGGGCTCGTCGCGGTACCGCAAGGTTTGCTCCGCGGAGGCCGGTGCAAAGCCCAGCTTGCGCAGCAACCCTTCGGAGCGGTAGTTTCGCGCCTTGAAGACCGCGATGCACATCCGCACCCCGTAGGCCTCCTGCAGCTCCCGGAGCATCGCGTGCACGGCGCGAGTGCCGAGGCCCTGCCGCCAGTAGCGGCTGTGGAGCTCATAGGCCACCAGGGCGGTGTGATCCTCCAGGACGGTGGC
>CAYZND010000398.1:0-3359 GCA_964479495.1 uncultured Mesoterricola sp. | reverse complement strand
CCGAGGTCCAGCCCGGCGACGTGGCCGGCTGCACCATGAAGGGCTTCGGCCACGTGGGCGGCAAGCTGGCCGTGGAGATGATCCACCCCCAGCAGATCGAGCCCGAGCTCGAGGGCACCAACACGGGCGACTACGTCGTCATCAAGGGCACGCCCAACGTCAACCTCAGCAACAAGCCTGAGATCCCCGGTGGCATCGGGACCATCGCCATGTGCATCAACATGATCCCGCACGTCATCAACGCCAAGCCCGGCCTCCACACCATGATCGACCTGCCCGTGCCCCGCGCCATCATGGGCGATTTCCGCGCACTGATCAGCGAATAGCATCGAGCTTACGTTTCCCACGGGGGCATGGCGGACACGGATCCCATACCGTGCACTCCTGCCTCCGTGGTGTGTTCATTCGAGGGGACCAAGCCATGAGCAAGATCGCCAAGGGAACCTGGGTCGAGATCGAGCGGGTGCTGCTCAAGCCCGAGGAACGCGCGCCCAACCTCCCCGAGGAAACCCGCAAGTGCCCGTACGTCCTCCGGATCTCGGGCTTCCTGCTGGAGGATGCCGAGCTCGGCACCGAGGTGCGGGTGAAGAGCCTCATCGGTCATGAGCACCGTGGTGTGCTGCGGGTGGTGAACCCCAGCTACGGCCACAGTTTCGGGACCACGGTCCCCGAGCTGCTCTCCATCGGGACGGAGGAACGGGTATGAGCAGGGACATGTCCTACGCCGCCGTCATGGCGCGCAAGAACGAGATCATGAAGGCGTCCATGGGGATGGACTACAACGACTTCATCCAGAGCCCCATCGCCTTCGACTACGAGCGCATGATGCACGAGACGGGTTACGGGCTGGAGGACATCGTCCGCATCCAGACGGAGACCAAGGTGGGCCAGACCCCCCTCTTCGAGCTGAAGCGCCTCACCGAGGCCGTGCGGGCGTTCGCGGGACCGGGCAAGGGCGCCACGATCCTGGTGAAGGACGAGGCCGCCAACGCCTCGGGCTCCTTCAAGGCCCGCCGTGCCTCCATCAGCGCCTTCGACGCCCGCAAGAAGGGCTACAAGGGCGTGGCCGCCGCCACCAGCGGCAACTACGGTGCCGCCGTGGCCAGTCAGGCCGCCATGCGGGGCCTCAATTGCATCATCCTCCAGGAGGTCTTCGACAGCCGCGGCATCGGCCAGCCGGAGATCGTGGAGAAGAGCCGCGCCTGCGAGGCCTATGGTGCCGAGGTCCAGCGCCTCTCCGTGGGACCGGAGCTCTTCTACCAGCTCCTGATGACCCTCGAGAACACGGGCTTCTTCAACGCCAGCCTCTACACGCCCTTCGGCATCAAAGGCGTTGAGACCCTCGGGGTGGAGATCGCCGAGCAGGTCCGCCAGCGCTACGGGAAGGATCCCGATGCGGTGGTCATCACCCACGCCGGGGGCGGAAACCTCACCGGGACCGCCCGGGGCCTCCTGGCCGCCGGCTGCGACCACACCCGCATCGTGGCCTGTTCCGTGGACCTGGGTGGCCTTCACATGGCCTCGGACACGGACTTCAACCGCAAGTCCTTCACCACGGGCCACACAGGCTTCGGCGTCCCCTTCGCCACCTGGCCTGATCGCGTCGATGTGCCCCGCAATGCCGCCCGCAGCATGCGCTACATGGACGAATACCAGCTCGTGACCCAGGGCGAGGTCTTCTACGTGACCGAGCTGCTCACCAAGCTGGAAGGCCTGGAGCGGGGTCCTGCCGGAAACACGAGCCTCACCGCCGCCGTGACCCTGGCCCGCCAGATGGACCGCGACCAGGTCGTGGTCGTCCAGGAGACGGAATACACCGGCGCCGGCAAGCACCACAACCGCCAGCTCTCCTTTGCGCGCGAGAACGGCATCGAGGTGCGGGTGGGCGATCCCGTGGACAACGTCCCCGGCAAAGCCATCGTCATTCCCCAGCGCCTGGAGCAGGTGCGCGGCAAGGTGCAGGACATGGACAAGCTCCGGATGTCCTACCTGAAGAACGCGGTGAAGGCGCATCCCGTGGACCAGTGGTCCGAAGGCGACGTGGCCTTCCTGGCCGCCGATCTCAAGAAGGATGTGTCCTGGATCAAGACTGCCGTCAAGGAACTCGATAAGTGAACGAAGGATCGCCGTGGGGTCCATGGCCCCGCGGTTGAACGGATCCATGAATGGCTTCAATTCTGTGGAGGAGGTTCTCCGATGACCGACGAACGCATTGCCCGGTTCGAGAAACGCCGGGAAACACTCAAGACGATGAGCGACGAACAGCTCAAGGAGCGGTTCTGGCAGCTCTGCAACCAGGTGGTGGAACCCATCGTGGACCTGGCCAAGACCCACACCAGCCCCTCCATCGAGCGGGCGGTGCTCCTCCGCATGGGCGTCGACAGCGTCAGCTCCCATGGCGTGGTGGACCGCATCCAGGAAGCGGGCCTCCTGGGCAAGGGGGCCGGGCATGTGGTCCTGAAGCTCTCCCAGAAGACCGGCCAGGACGTGCGCGGCGCCGCCGCCGCGATCCTCGAGAACAAGGAAGTCCTCCAGGGTTTGTTCTGATTCCGACGCGAGAGAGATGACACCATGACCAAGCAACCCCTCGAAGCCAACAAGAAGCTCGACATCGAACACATTCTCGAGGATCTCGAGAACTACCATCCCCCCCGCAAGGGCTGGACCTGGCGCGACGTCCCCGCCGAAGGCGTCGACATGGGCCCCTTCCACTTCCGGAACATGTCCAAGCCCCTGAAGAAGTCCATCGGGCTGCCCGCCTCCAAGTACTTCGACAACATCGATCCGCAGCCGGAATGCGTCGTCACGACCGAGATCGCCTCCGGGCGCTTCGAGGATGACATCCGCCGCATGCGCATGGCCGCCTGGCACGGCGCGGACCACCTCATGGTCATCCGCACCACGGGCCAGAGCCACATCGACGGCCTCCTGGAAGGCACTCCCGAAGGCATCGGCGGCGTGCCCATCACCCGCAAGCAGATCCGCGCCAGCCGCAAGGCCTGCGACCAGATCGAGGAGGAGGTGGGCCGTCCCATCAACTTCCACTCCTACGTCTCCGGCGTGGCTGGTCCAGAAGTGGCCGTGCTCTTCGCCGAGGAAGGCATCAACGGCGCCCACCAGGATCCCCAGTACAACGTCCTGTACCGCAACGTGAACATGTACCGCTCCTTCGTGGATGCGGCGGAGGCCAAGAAGGTGATGGCCGGCGCCAGCATCTTCCAGATCGACGGCGCCCACAACGCCAACGCCACCGCCAAGGCGGGCTGGCTGGTGATGCCTGAGCTCATGGTGCAGCACGGCATCAACTGCGCCTTCTCCGTGGCCGCGGGCATGAAGAAGGAGCTCATCGGCCTCTCCAC
>CAYZND010000397.1:0-3379 GCA_964479495.1 uncultured Mesoterricola sp. | reverse complement strand
AGATCTAGTACGGTCTCGTGGGCTCGGAGATGTGTATAAGAGACAGGATGAAGACCGGAGCCGAAGGGGTCAGCTTGAAGACGAAACGCTCCCGGTCCCCCTCCGGCTTGCGGTCCAGGGTGAACCAGCCCGTCTTTCCCAGCTGTTCGGCCAGGGCCACAAGCTTGGCGTGGTCCTGCGAACCCAGGATGGCGCTGGAGGCCTCGGGCACCCGGATGTCCACCACCACCGGGTAGTCCTGGCGGATGTCCTTCTCCGCCTCGGACTTGCTGAGCTTGGCGGAGCCACAGGCCACGAAGAGGACAAGGGCAGGAGGTATCAAGAAACGGCGCATGGGACCTCTGTGGCAGCATCTGGTCGGAAAAAATGAATTTAGCCACGAAGGGCCACGAAGGGCCACGAAGGAAAAGCAAAAGGGATCCTTTCTGCATTTCCTTCGTGGTAGCCCGCAGGGCGGCTTTGTGGCCCTTCGTGGCTAATAATAGCCTTAGAACAGGAACACCTCGGCGCTGTCGGGGTTCTTGCCGAAGAAGGTCACGTCGTCGATGGTCTGGATGAAGGGGCCGCGCAGGAGGGTCCAGAGGAGGCGCTCGATGCCGATGCCACCGCCGAAGGTCTCGGGGAAGGTGGGCTTGCCCTGGGCATCCCGGGAGAGGGCCACGGAGAGGAAGGGGCCGTAGCCGCCGAGGGCTTCGAGGTTCCGGATCTCGCCGTCCTCGTCGAAGACGGGGGCTTCGGGGATGACGCCGTTGTCCAGGAGGCGGGCCACGATGGCTTCGGGCAGCCACTCGCGGAGGCCGCCGCTGAGGACCTCCTTGGCGGCGGAGGTGGTGCCGTCCTTCTGTCGGCCCTTCACGCACAGGTCGTAGTTGAAGATCTCGCGGCTGCTGAACTCGGCGATGGGGCGGCGGCTGCCGTCCCGGCGCAGGTAGGGGTAGATGAGGTCGTAGTTCTCGCGCATGAGGCCCACGACGAAGAAGAACTGGCTGTCCGTGGCCTCGCCCATCTTCCGTTCCAGGTCCGCCTTGCCGTACTGGGCCTCGGCTTCCGTCTGGTAGAAGACGGGGAAGGGCTTGTCGGGCAGGTCGATGCGGACCCCGAGGGCGTCCAGGCTGTCCCCGGCCAGGCGCTGGACCTTGGCGAAGCCGGCCCGGGCCATGCCCTCGAAGAGCTTCAGGGCCTTGGCCAGGTCCTCCTGGAGGATGGCCGTGACCTCGCTGGGGCGGTCCAGGTAGGCATCCAGCTCCAGGCCGCGGTTGCGGCGGACCTCCACGTCCAACTGGCTGAAGTCGATGAGGTAGCGGCCCCGCTGGCGGCCTTCGGGGTCGGCGGGCTCCAGGCGGATGTTGGGGCTGTCCACGAAGATGCCCTTCAGGTGCGGGTTGTGGCAGGCCAGGAACTTCGCGTAGATCATGCTGTGGGTCGTCACGTAGTCGGCGCTCCGGTAGGGGATCTCCGGCAGGTGCTCCACGGTGTGGGCCAGGGGGTCCGTCACGAGGCTGATGGACACGCGCTCCAGGTTCAGGAGGCCCGCCTCGATGAGGTGGTCCATCATGCCCCCCACCAGGGAAGTGCGGATGCGGGAGACATGATAGAGGGCTTCCGAGCGCCATTTGGTGGCGTAGCGCTGGTCGATCTCGCGTTTGAGGCTCGTGCCGCGGGCTTCCAGGGTCTTCTGGTAGCGGTTCAGGCGCTGTCCGACGAGGGTGTAGGGGTCGAGGGCGGTGGTGGTCATGGGAGCCTCCAGAGGCTTGGGGGTAAAAAGGAAAAACCCCGAGTCGCTCGATCGCGAATCGGGGTGGGAAGACCGTCGGTTGGGTTTCTGTCTAGCTCAAGCCCTCACCGACCACCACGCGATTCGCGCAGGGGCCGTTATTATTGCGGTTATTCTGCCGCACCATGGGGGAGAGGGTCATTCGACAAAAACTCGATGGTCCAGGATGGGACCCGTGCTTCAGAAAGTCAAGGTTGTGATCAGGTCAACATCGTTCAAGGCGTATGCTCCCCGAACAGGTACGTTTGACCCATCCAACGGCTTTATTTTTCAGAGGGGTTTCCCATGAATCCAGCCTTCCAGAACCACCTGGCCACCGAGACCCAGAAGCTCCGGGAACAGGGCCTCTTCAAGGTCGAGCGCACCATCACGTCCCCCCAGCAGCCCCAGATGGTCGCCAACGGCAAGCAGGTGGTCTGCCTGTGCGCCAACAACTACCTGGGCCTGGCCAACCACCCGGCCCTGCGCCAGGCGGCCAAGGACATCATGGACACCCACGGCTTCGGCATGGCCTCCGTGCGCTTCATCTGCGGCAAGCAGGACATTCACGCCGAGCTGGAGCAGAAGCTCGCCGAGTTCCTGGGCATGGAGGACTGCCAGCTCTACTCCAGCTGCTTCGACGCCAACGGCTCCGTGTTCGAGCCGCTCATGGGCGAAGAGGACGCCATCATCTCGGACGAGCTGAACCACGCCTCCATCATCGACGGCGTGCGCCTCAGCAAGGCCAAGCGCTACCGCTACAAGAACAGCGATATGGAGGACCTGGAAGCCCAGCTCAAGCAGGCCAAGGCCGATGGCTGCCGCTTCATCCTCGTCGTCACCGACGGCGTGTTCAGCATGGACGGCTACATCGCCAAGCTCGGCCAGGTCTGCGATCTGGCGGAGAAGTACGGCGCCCTGACCATGGTGGACGACAGCCACGCCGTGGGCTTCATGGGCAAGAACGGCCGCGGCACCCACGAGCACTGCGGCGTCATGGGCCGGGTGGACATCCTCACCGGCACCTTCGGCAAGGCCCTGGGTGGCGCCTCCGGCGGCTACATCGCCTCCTCCAAGACGGTCATCGACTGGCTGCGCCAGAAGGGCCGCCCCTACCTCTTCTCCAACTCCGTGGCGCCCTCCATCGTGGCGGCCACCCTGAAGGTCCTCGAGCTGCTGAAGAACAGCGGTGACCTGATCCAGAAGGTGCACGAGAACGGCCGCTACTTCCGCGCCGAGATGGAGAAGCGCGGCTTCACCCTGCAGCCCGGCGAGCACCCCATCGTGCCCGTCATGCTCTTCGACGCCCCCCTGGCCCAGGAGTTCGCCGCCAAGCTGCTGGACGAAGGCGTCTACGTCATCGGCTTCTTCTTCCCCGTGGTGCCCAAGGGCAAAGCACGAATCCGCTGCCAGATGAGCGCCGCCCACACCCGCGAGGACCTCGACTTCGCCATCGCCGCCTTCGAGAAGGTCGGCAAGCAGCTCGGCGTCATCAAGTAAAAACATGTTTAGCCACGAAGGACCACGAAGACGCCCTGCGGGCTGCCACGAAGAAAAGCAAAAGGATGTTTTGTCTTTTCCTTCGTGGTCCTTCGTGGCCCTTCGTGGCTAAATTCAACTTTCTTC
>CAYZND010000396.1:0-3384 GCA_964479495.1 uncultured Mesoterricola sp. | reverse complement strand
GTGCTGGAGTGGTTCCGGCAGGGCATGGGCTTCCCGGAGGGCACCTCGGGCCTGCTGGTGGATGGCGGCTCCATGGCCAACATCCTGGGCCTTGCGGTGGCGCGGCAGAGGGCCACGGGCGGACGCTGCAAGACCGAGGGGCCCGAAGCCTGCCTCGGCCTGAGGGTCTACGGCTCGGAGGCCACCCACAACTCCATCCAGAAGGGAGCGGAGCTGCTGGGGCTTGGCGCCCGGGGCGTGCGGCTGATCCCTGTGGATGCGCTCGGGTGCGTGGACCTCGCCGCGCTGGAAGCGGCCATCCAGGCGGACCTCCAGGCGGGGCTGCGCCCCTTCTGCGTCGTCGGCAGCGCCTGCACCGTCGGCACCGGGGCCATGGACCCCCTTCCCGAGCTGCGGAAGCTGGCGGACCGCTTCGGTCTCTGGTTCCACGTGGATGGTGCCATCGGTGCCCTGGGTCGCTTCTCCGAGGCACTGCGGCCCCGCTTCGCGGGCATGGAGCGGGCGGACTCCCTGGCCTTCGATCTCCACAAGTGGGGCCAGATCCCCTACGACGCCGGCTGCCTGCTGGTGCGCGACGGGAACCTGCACCGGGAGACCTTCCAGGTGGGCGCCAAGTACCTGGGTACCCTGGAGGGCGGCTTCGTGGCCCATGGCTGCCACATGTTCCACGCCTACAGTCCGCTCCTGAGCCGCGGCGACCGCGCCCTGAAGGTCTGGATGACGATCCAGTCGCTGGGGCTGGACCGCTGGGCCTCCATCTTCGAGAAGAACGTGGCCCAGGCCGCCTTCCTGGGCGAGCTCGTGGATGCCCATCCGGACCTGGAGCGCCTGGCCCCCACGGGGCTCAACATCCTCTGCTTCCGTTTCAAGGGCGGCCTGGAGGACGACGTCCGGCTGGATGCCGTCAACGAGAGGATCCTCGTGGAGCTTCAGGAGACGGGCTTCTGCATGATGAGTCCCTTCCGCATCCACGACCGCTTCTGCCTGCGGGTGGCCATCTCCAACCACCGCACCCTGCGCGCCGACCTGGAGGCCCTGGTGGCGCGGGTGGTGGAAGCCGGACAGCGTCTGAGCCACTGAGGCCGGAGGGGAACGATGCGCCGCTTCGCCTATCACACCGTCGATGTCTTCACCGCCACCCGCTTCGGGGGCGGACCCCTGGCCGTGCTGCCGGATGCCCGGGGCCTGAGCTCCGCGGAGATGCACGCCATCGCCCGGGAGTTCAACTACTCCGAGTCCACCTTCGTGTTCCCTCCTGAAAACCCGGCACACACGCGCCGAGTGCGCATCTTCACGCCCGGGGGCGAGGTGCCCTTCGCGGGCCATCCCACCCTCGGCACGGCCCATGTGCTGGCGGCCCTGGGGGAGATCCCCTGCGGCACCGAGCGGGTGGTCCTCGAGGAGAACGTGGGGCCGGTGCCCGTGAAGCTTCGGTGGGCCGACGGGCAACCGTCCTTCACCCAGCTCAGCGTGGCCAAGCTGCCGGAGATCCTGCCCCTTCGCGCCACCCGTGAAGCCCTGGCGGCCATGCTCTCGGTGGAGCCCGCCGATGTCCTCGACGCCGCCTTCCATCCCCAGGCCGTCTCCTGCGGACTGCCCTTCACCTTCATCCCGCTACGGAGCCTGGACGCCGTGACGCGGGCACGACTGAAGACGGAACTCTGGGAGCGGGAGCTGTCCGCGACCGAGGCTCACCTCGTCTTCGTCTTCGCCCTGGAAGCGGAGGCTCCAGCCCATCAGGTGCGCGCCCGGATGTTCGCGCCCGGGCTCTCCGTCGCCGAGGATCCCGCCTGCGGCTCCGGCTGTGCGGCCCTCGGGGGCTACCTGGGGATGCGCGATGCGACGGCCGATGGCACCCTGCGGTGGGTCGTGGAGCAGGGTTACGAGATGGGCCGGCCCAGCCTCCTGCACGTGGAGTGCGACAAGCGAGGCGGAGTCATCACGGGCATCCGCGTGGGCGGAAGCTCGGTGATGGTCTGCGAGGGCGTGCTCCATGTCTGAACGACGTATGCTGGTTTCCTTCGGAGCCTGATCATGAGACGCCTCCCCCTCTTCCAGATCGACGCCTTTGCCGAACGACCCTTCACGGGCAATCCGGCGGCGGTGATGCCGCTGGAGCAGTGGCTGCCCGACGACGTCATGCAGGCCATCGCCGCGGAGAACAACCTGTCGGAGACCGCCTTCTTCGTGCGTGAGGGCAGCGGCTACCGCATCCGCTGGTTCATGCCCGTGGGCGAGATCGACCTTTGCGGGCACGCGACGCTGGCCAGTGCCTTCGTGGTCCTCACCGAGCTCGAGCCCGGGAAGGATCAGGTGGAATTCGCCTCCCAGAGCGGGCCGCTCACCGTCACCCGGGAAGGAAACCGTTTCTGCCTCGACTTCCCCATGCGCGCCCCGAACCCCGTGCCCTGTCCGGCGGGATTGGCCGAGGCCTTGGGTGCGCCTGTGAAGGAAGCCTGGCTCACCCGTGACCTCTTCGCCCTTCTGGAAGACGAAGCCACGGTGAGGGACCTGAAGCCCGACATGGAGGCCCTGTCGCGCCTGGAGCCCACCAGCTTCGTGGTGACCGCCCGGGGCACGGACTGCGACTTCGTCTCCCGCTGCTTCGGCCCCCGGGAGGGCATCCCCGAGGATCCCGTCACGGGCAGCACCCACTGCGTGCTGGTGCCCTACTGGGCCCAGCGCCTGGGGAAGACCATGCTGCAGGCGCGCCAGCTCTCCAAGCGCGGCGGCGAGCTGCTCTGCGAGCTGCGGGGGGACCGGGTGAAGATCGCCGGGAAGGCGCTGAAGGTGATCGAGGGTTCGTTGTTCCTCGACCTCGCGTGAGGTGCCCATGACGCTTGAGATCCGCCCTGCGGGACCTGACGATGCCGATGCCGTGGCGGAGCTGCACGCCGCCAGCTGGCGCAGCGCCTACCGCGGCCTGTTCTCCGACGCCTACCTGGACGGGGACGTGGTGGAGGAGCGGCGGCGCCAGTGGACGAAGCGCCTGGTCACCGAGCCGCGCCCGGACCAGGGGGTCTTCGTGGCGATGGAGGGGGGCGCCTGCGTGGGGTTCCTCTGCATCTTCCTGGAGGCCGAACCGGAGTGGGGTCCCCTGCTCGACAACCTGCACGTGCGGCCGGACCTCAAGAGCCGCGGCATCGGCCAGCGACTCATCCAGGCGGGACTCGCCTGGATGAAGACCCGCGGTCCGTTCCGCAATTGGCACCTCTGGGTGCTGGAGGGCAACGCCCCCACCCGCCGCGTCTACGAACACCTGGGGTGGCAACCCCAGGCGCGGGCCATCCACCATGCGCCGGATGGCACCGCGTACTGGTCCTGGCGCTACGTCCAGACGCTCGCGAACGAACCCAACAAGCCCTGAGCGGCCTAGCCCGCTCT
>CAYZND010000395.1:593-3394 GCA_964479495.1 uncultured Mesoterricola sp. | reverse complement strand
GGCACCATCCTCGCGGAATCGAGGGCGTGCAAGGGGGCAATGCTGGAGGAGTGGCGAGGAATCAAGCGTGCCTTTCCAGTCGTGATCGACGGAATCCATCCTGGCGAGGCCCATTACATAGTTGGGGAGTTGGGTAGAGAAATCGTGATGCTTGCAGACGAGGCAGTTCGCGACCATCCCAAAGGGAGTAGGGCTGGTGCCATGGCGTTTAATCAGGCCATCGATGCCGCCCTGGCCGCCCCCGATCACCCCATTCCCGAGAGCCTCCAGGACGCGCACACCAGCACCAGCCGCGCCGCCGGCAAGGGTGAGGGCTATTTCTACTCCCACATGGACTACGATCGCCCCCAGGCCTTCCTGCCCATCCCCCTTCGAGGCCAGGCCTTCCACGAGCCCCGGCGGCCCCAGGAGCGCAGCTGGCGGGACCGGACGGAACCCGATCCCGCGCGTCTCTCCGCAAGCTGGACGACCTGGATCGAAGCCCATCCCGAGGGGGGCGAGATCCCCCTGGACGCGTGGTCCACGCAGCTGGGCTGCAGCCGGGAGGCCCTGGCGAGGGCAGTCTCCAAGCTGGCCCAAGGGGCGTACGCCCTGGAACGGAAGCTGGAAGCGAAACGCCTCGATTAGCGCGATCGCTCCCTCATCCAGGTGATGAAGGCCATGTCCTCCTCCCGGATGTGGTGCTTCAGCCAGTCCGCCAGGAAGCGGGAGAGGGTGCTGGGGATCGTCAGGAACCCTTTGGAGAAGCGGAGCAGCAGCTCCTCCACCTGCCGGGCGAGGGCTTCATGTTTGTCCCGGTGCCGCTCCAGGTGGGGGTAGCCCACCGAGCGCATGAGGGCTTCCTCCGTGGCGAAGTGCTCGAGGGTGTAGGCTGCCAGGGCCTTCATTACGGGCTCCAGGGCCTCGCGGCCATGGCCCTTGGCCATGGCTTCGTGGAGCTCGTTGACCATCTCGAAGAGGCGCCGGTGCTGGCGGTCCACCTCGTCATGTCCGGTTTCATAGTCGGGGGACCAGAGGGCGAAGGTCATGGAGGCTCCCACGCCCACTCATCGACGGAATCGGTGGGACCTTGACTCAGGCGAGGTCGAAGATGAGCACCTCGGCCTCCTCCTGGGCCTCCAGGCGGAGGAGGGGCTCGGCGGAAATGGCAGCACCATCTCCCTGCTTCAGGGGCATGCCGTTCACTGCCAGCGAGCCTTTGGCCACCTGGATCCAGGCATGGCGACCCTCCAGGACCGGCACTTCGGCCGCGACCCCTGGGCCGAGGTTGCCGATCCGCAGCGTGGCGTCCTGGTGCCAGAGCACGGAGCCTTCCCGGCCGTCCCGGCTGGCGATGAGCCGGAACCGGTTCCGGCGCTCCTCAAGGGGGAAGGCTTTTTGTTCATAGCCGGGCTGCAGATCGTAGGCCTCCGGGAAGAGCCAGATCTGGAGCAGATGGACTTCCTCCGTAGCGGAGGCATTGAACTCGCTGTGGCGGATGCCGGAGCCCGCCGTCATGCGCTGGGCTTCACCGGGGCGGATGACGCCGCCGTTGCCCAGGCTGTCCTTGTGCTCCAGAGCGCCTTCCAGCACCCAAGTGAGGATCTCCATGTCCCGGTGGGGATGGGTCCCGAAGCCCTGATTGGGCTGGACCCAGTCCTCGTTGATGACCCGCAGGGCCCGGAAGTGGTCATGGGTGGGGTCCCGGTAGTCCCCGAAGGAGAAGCTGTGGAAAGTGCGGAGCCAGCCAAAGTCGAAGCTGCCCCGCTCACGGGAGGGTCGAAGGATGATCATAGGGCGTCCGGAGAAGGCAGGGCTCGCAGGCGGCATGGATCTGTCCGGGGAGGAGCCATCGTGGTCGAGGCCGCCCGCGGGTCCCGGTGCATCCTTGGATGCCGCAAACCGTCCACGGTGGCGATCACCGGGGGAGGGCGTATGTTGGTACCGGACCTATCCAGGCAAGGCCATCCCGTCAGGAGGTGCAGCCATGATCAACCGAGTCCTCGTCGGCATCGATTTCTCGGAAGCTTCCAAGCTGGCCCTGGAGCGCGCCTCCGGATGGGCCCAGAAGCTGGGGGTGCCCCTCTCCGCCATGCACGTGCTCCAGCCACCGGCACCCATGCTGCCGGAGGCGCAGATCGCCCTGCCGGATCCGGCCTGGCTCAAGTCCATGGAGACGCACGCGCAGGACCAGCTGACCAAGTTCACGGAAGGACTTCCAGACACCACCTGCATCGTAAAGTGGGGGAGCCCCGCAGAGGAACTGGTGAGCGAGGCCACACCGGACTGCCTCCTGGTGGTGGCCCAGGTGGGGCACTCCGGCATCGAGCGGCTCCTCTTCGGCTCCACCGCCGCGCGCGTGGTGAAGCACGCGCCCTGCGATGTGCTGGTGGTCCGCGGGGAGCGCAAGAAGAAGCGCTGAAGGGAACGATGGGGCAGCGGAAGAAGACCCTCTAGCCCCACAGGAACAGCAGGGGCGCTGCACCGGCCACCGAGGCCAGGGTGAGCGCCCAGCCGATGCGCCTCATCCGGCGGGGAGAGGGTGGGGTCAGCAGCATCCAGCCTGCGACCAGCGTGCAGGGAACCATTGCCAGCGCGATGTGTTTGGCGGCCGGTTGTGACCCTGCGAATCCCAGCCCCATGATGAGCAGGCCCAGCAGTGGCGGGAAGATGCGCGGCCCAGGATGGCCGTTCCTGCCCTGGGATTCGAGGAAGGCCCGGACGGTGGCCGTGCCGACCGTCTGGATACCGACCAGAGCGAGGGTGAACAGGCCGGCCTGGGCGGGGGCAGCCCCTCCGAGGATGGCCACCGGGTGGGTAGC
>CAYZND010000395.1:0-583 GCA_964479495.1 uncultured Mesoterricola sp. | reverse complement strand
CATCAGGACCAAGCCCGCCAGGATGCTGGCGACCAGGAAGGGCAAGATCAGGGCCTGCCAAGCCTGCGCGGACACGTCGAACCACGCGCCGGTGAAACAAAGCAAAGCCAGGAGGCACCAGAGCCAGAGCCGTCGAGAGGCACGCGCCCTCACCGCCGGGTCCAGCGCAGGCCCGCGTCTTCCAAGCAACAGGCGCGCGGGCCCACTGGCCATGAACAGGGCAGCGGTGAAGCCTGCCTGACCCCAGGCGCGCGGATGCCCCTGGGCCAGAATCAGCCCTGAGACCAGCGCCAAGCCAAGCTGAACGTAGGCTCCGATTTCATGCGGAGCGGACGGGAGGTTGGATGGAACCTTGGGGCGCATGCTTCCAGCCTAGGACTTTGCGACGGCCACTGCCTTGATCCGAATCAAGCCCGCTCCGCGGACGGACATCCCTGGGTTTCTCACGGGTCCCCAAGACGCCCTGTCCTGCGTCCCTGCTCGCGTTCTGCGCGCACCGGAGGTAGGCCAGTACCGACCACGGCCCCATCCGCGACCTGTCTCTTATACACATCTCCGAGCCCACGAGACCGTACTAGATCTC
>CAYZND010000394.1:0-3412 GCA_964479495.1 uncultured Mesoterricola sp. | reverse complement strand
CTCGCCAAGGGCTTGGAAAGCCGCTAAAATACTGGTTTTCATGCGAGCGACCATGCACGTACAGGAACTCATCCTCCGATTGCAACGCTACTGGGCCGATCAGGGGTGTCTCATCGGCCAGCCCTACGACATCGAGAAGGGCGCGGGTACCATGAATCCCCTGACCTTCTTCGGTTCCCTCGGCCCCCGGCCCTGGAACGTGGCCTACGTGGAACCATCTCGCCGTCCCGGCGACGGCCGCTACGGCGAGAACCCCTTCCGCCTCTACAAGCACCACCAGTTCCAGGTGATCCTCAAGCCTTCGCCCGAGAAGGTGCAGGACATGTACATCGCCTCCCTGGAGGCCATGGGCATCGACCTCTCCAAGCACGATCTGCGCTTCGAGGAGGACAACTGGGAGTCCCCGACCCTGGGCGCCTGGGGCGTCGGCTGGCAGGTGGTGCTTGACGGCATGGAGATCACGCAGTTCACCTACTTCCAGCAAGTGGCGGGCGTGGACTGCCGTCCCGTGAGTGCCGAGCTCACTTACGGCATCGAGCGCATCTGCATGTTCCTGACGGGCATCGACAACATCTTCGACCTCACCTGGGGCGACGTGAAGACGGATCAGGGCACCTTCCCCATCAGCTACGGTGAGGTCCGGCAGCGGGAGGAATACGAGCTCTCCGCCTACAGCTTCGAGCATGCCGACCTGGACCTGCACTGGCAGCTCTTCACCCACTTCGAGAAGGAAGGCTGGCGGATGGTGAACGACCACACCCACTTCCTCTCCGCCTACGATCAGGTCCTCAAGATGAGCCACACCTTCAACGTGCTGGACGCGCGCGGGGCCGTGAGCACCACCGAGCGCCCGGGCATCATCAAGCGCGTGCGCGACCTGGCCTGTGCCTGCGCCAAGTCCTACCTGGACAACGAGGCCAAGAAGCTCAGTTCTGAGGAGAAGGCGGAGGTGGCCCGATGAGCGAGACGAAGACCCTCCTGCTGGAGCTGCATTGCGAGGAGATCCCCGCACGCTTCCTGAAGCCCCTGTCCACGGAGTTCGCGGAGGCGTTCGCCAAGTGGGCCGAGAGCGAGAAACTCGGCCTGGGGGGTTCGGTGATCCACTACTCCCCGCGCAAGCTGTCCTGGAGGCTGGCGGACCTGCCCGCAGCCCAGCCGGACCAGACGGAAACCCAGGTGGGGCCGCCCCAGCGCATGAGCGTGGACGAAAAGGGGGCTCCCACCGTGCAAGGCCAGAAGTTCGCCGAGAAGTGGGGCGTGGACTTCAGCGCCGTGCGATTCGAGCAACCCGCAGGCAAGAAGGAGCCCTGTGCGGTGGTCACCCTCACCAAGAAGGGGCGCCCCACGGCCGACCTGCTGGCGGAGGCGCTGCCCAGGCTGATCGCGGGGCTGCACGTGCCCAAGGCCATGCGCTGGGGGCACAGCGAGTTCGAGTTCGTGCGGCCCATCCGCAACATCCTGTGCCTGTTCGGCCAGGACGTGGTGCCCTTCGAGGTGGACGGCGTCAAGACCTCGCGCACCACCTGGGGTCACCGGCTGTACCACATGAAGCATCCGGATCCTGTGGCGATCTCGTCGATCGCGGCCTATGAACAGGCCCTGGAGAACGCAGGTGTGGTCATCTCCTTCGCTCAGCGCAGGGCCCGCATCGCCCAGGACATGAAGGCCCTCGCCGCGGACGTGTCCGGCCGGGTGGTGGAGGACGAGGAACTGCTGAACACCCTCGCCGAGATCGTGGAATACCCCCGCGTCGTGCGCGGCCAGTTCCCGCCCGAGTTCATGGCCCTGCCCAAGGAGGTGCTGGTGACCTCCCTCAAGGAGCACCAGAAGTCCTTCTGTACCGAGAACGAGAAAGGCGAGCTGCTGCCTTACTTCCTGGCCGCCGCCAACCGGCCCGATGACCCGGATGGCTTCATCAAGAGCGGCAACGAGTGGGTTCTGAAGGCACGGCTGTACGACGCCCGGTTCTTCTTCGAGGAGGACCGACGCTCCCCCTTGATCGGACGCCTAGACTCCCTGGCGCACCTCACCTTCCACCGGGAGCTGGGCAGCTACCTTGAGAAGACCGAACGCATCACGGCCATCGCCACCGATCTGGCCAAGCGGCTGGGCCTGGACACCGGGCACGCGGCGGCCGCGGCGCGCAACTGCAAGTGCGACCTGCGTACCCTCATGGTGGGCGAGTTCCCCGAGCTGCAGGGCGTCATGGGCGGCGAGTACCTCCGCCACGAGAAGGCGCCGGAGGCGGTCTGGAAGGCGGTGAAGGAGCACTACCAGCCCGTGGCCGCCGACGCGCCCATCCCCTCCACGGACCTGGGCTGCCTGCTGGCGGTGGCCGACAAGCTCGACACCCTCGTGGGCTGCTTCGCCATCGGCCAGATTCCCAGCGGCTCCAAGGATCCCCTGGCCCTGCGCCGGGCGGGTGCCGGCATCGTGCGCATCCTGTGGGAGCGTCAGTGGACCCTGAGCCCCATGGAGCTCGGCCGCATCGCCCTGAAGGCCCTGGACAGCCGGGCGAGCAAGCCCGAGTCCGACACCCTGGAGGCCCTGGAGTCCTTCTTCCGGGACCGCATCGCCTACCAGCTCGAGGTGGCCGGATACGCCGGCGCCGTGCGGCGCTCCGCGCTGCCCGTGGGCTGGACGAACCTGGTGGACCTGAGGGGACGCTGTGAAGCCCTCTCCTCTTTCGCCGACGATCCCCGCTTCGCGAGTCTGGCCCAGAGCGCCAAGCGCATCGGGAACATCCTCAAGGACGAGGTGCCCGCCGAAACCTTCGAGGCCGCCAGGCTCCAGGAGAGCGAAGAGAAGGCCCTCGCCGAACACCTGGCCCGCATCGAGCAGGCCGCGGACCATCGTGCCCTGCTGGCCGCCCTGGCGGAACTGGCTCAGCCCCTGGAGGCCTTCTTCACCGCCGTCATGGTGAAGTGCGAGGATCCCGTCCTGCGCGCCGCCCGGCTGTCCCTGCTCCATCGCCTGCGGAAGGCCTTCCTGCGGGTGGCGGACTTCAGCCTCTGGCAGTGATCACAGCGAACGGACCCGAGCCGGGATCTGCTTCAGCGCCCGGCTCAGGTCACTGACCCGGTACGGCTTGGGGACAACGCCGACAAATCCGAAGGAACGGTAGTTCGCCATGACGGGGTCGTTCGAGTAGCCACTCGAGACGATGGCCCTGGCATGCACGTCCATCGCGAGGAGCTCCTTGATGGCCTCCTGCCCGCCCATGCCTCCGGGGATCGTCAGGTCCATGATCACCAGGTCATAGGGCGCTTGCCGATCCAGGGCCTCGCGGTACCGCTCCAGCATCTCCTGGCCGTCCCGCGCTGTGTCCACGGTGTAGCCCAGGTGCTCGAGCATGGCCCGGGAGGCTTCCCGCACGATCTCCTCGTCATCCATCAGCAGCACGGAGCCGGAG
>CAYZND010000393.1:0-3418 GCA_964479495.1 uncultured Mesoterricola sp. | reverse complement strand
GTCGGGGGTGGGGGCGGGGGATCCATCCGGTCCAGCCGCTTGGTGGTCTTGTAGAGCTCGTAGAACGCCGTGGCGATCCCGTAGGCCAGGCCGATCCACTGGCCGATTGCCTGGTGGCCGACGAGCCCTCCGATCCAGCGGCCCAGGAAGAAGCCCGCGGCGATGGCGATGGGGAAGACCATCCCGATGGACATGAGCTCCCCCCAGAGCGCCCGCTCCTTGGGGTCGGCATCCTTGTTTTTCGGGCGGAGGAGCATGGAGGGACCGGACAGTGGAAGGGTTCCAGGATACCCTCGACGCATCCAGGAATCCCGATGCCCATCGAGCGCAGAACCGGCGGCGTGTTTGGCCAGCTCATCGAGGCCTTCTGGCAGCTGCCCGCCAAGGGCGGAACCGGCGAGAGCCTCCTGGAGATCCTGCCCGACACCCACTTCGCCCTGGGGTTTGGCATCTCGGAGCGGAACTGCCGGATCTTGGCTGGAGGACCCAGCACGAAGGCCGTTCGGCTGTCGGTCACGGACGCACGGGACTTCTTCTTTGTCCGCTTCCGGCCGGGCCGGTTGCCCCGCCTTCTAGGGCTTCAGCCACCGGACCTGGTGGACCAGACGGAGCTGGGGCTCCAATCGGTGCTCGGGCATTCTGCGGACGTCTGGGGCGAGCGCTTGCGGGAGGTACGGACCCTCGAAGGCAGACAGGCCATCCTGGAGGAAGCCTTCCTTTCAGCCAGACCAGACCTTCTCTGCCAGGACCGGAGGTGCCTTCAGGCGATCACCCTCGTCGAGGCCGTCGACGGCCGGATCCAGGTGACGGAGCTGGCTCGGGACCTCGGCCTGAGCCCCCGGACCTTGGAGCGCCTCTTTCGCGAACAGATTGGCCTCACGCCCAAGCGTTTCATCCGCCAGGTGCGGTTCCAGACGGCACTGCGGCTTCTCAAGGATCGCAGGGGAACCTCCCTCGGCCGCATCGCCCAGGTCTGCGGCTACGCCGACCAGACCCACTTCATCAACGAGTTCAAGGAGCTGGCCGGCCGACTCCCCAGCAAATTCTGATCCTGTCGCGTTTCTACGATACGCCGCCTTGGGTTTCGGTCTAGGCTTCCCGCACCTGGAGGTCCATATGCTTCGGAATGCTCGAGCCCTCGCTCTGGGTGTCCTCGCACTCGCCTGCACGGGATCCCCCTCGGCCCTTGTCACCTTTCCCTCCGAGGATGGGGTGACCTGCACCGCGGACCTCTTCCTGGCCTCGTCCAAGGACTCAGCCCCCTTCATCGTGCTCTTCCACCAAGCCGGGAACAGCCGGGGGGAATATGCAGAGATCGCGCCGCGGCTGAACGCCCTCGGCTACAACTGCATGGCCGTGGACGCCCGCTCCGGAGGGGAGGCCAAGGGCGTGAAGAACGCCACCTACGCGGCAGCCGAAGCGGCCGGGAAGTCAACCTCCCGCTACCTCGACGCGCTGCCGGACCTGGTGGCGGCCCTGAAGCATGCCCGGAAGACCTATGCGAAGGGCAAGCTGATCGCCTGGGGCAGCTCCTATTCCGCCTCTCTGGTCCTCCATATTGCTGCCACGCAGCCGGGGTTGGTGGACGGGGTCCTGGCCTTCTCTCCGGGCGAGTATTTCGCTGCGGGCAAGTCGGGGTCGTGGATCGCCGAGGAGACTGCCAAGATAAACGCGCTGCCTGTCTTCATCACCTCAGGCCCGCAGGAGGAGGGCTACTGGAAGCGGATGTACGAGACGATGCCCTCGACGCAAAAGGTGTCGTTCCTGCCGGAAGGCACGGCCAGCCTCCATGGCTCCTCGGTCTTGTGGTCCAACCTCGGGAGCGTGGCCTATCCGATACCGAACCCACTTGCCGAGAGCTATTGGACGGCCACGGTCGCCTTCCTGAACCGGCATTTCGCCCCATGAACGGAAGGAGCCTGCCCGAAGGCAGCTTCGTGTCCGGGTTCCTGGCCCGCCCCCACAAGGAGTGGATGGAGAGCCAGGCCGCCCTCAACCGCCTGTCCAAGCTCCTGCGGCGCCTCAACGCCAGGAAGGACTGAGAGGGAGCGCCAGGGTCCTGTATCGGCACGGGTTATCGAATGGACCTATCCGGGCGTAGCTCTGTCTTCCCGAACACGTAAAATTCCGGCACCATGAATCAATCAAATTCATCGATGGATGGGTTGCATGGTCGGAATTTTCGTTGTTCGGGAAAGGCTTGCCTTGGGGCGGAGACCGAATCGCCTCGGTCCCGGGGTTGGGGCTCGGCCGTGAGCCCGCTGCCCGCCGCCCCGCCGTCGCTCCAGGGGATCGAGCTTGCGCCGCAGCTCGCGGCCCTGCTCGCGTCCTTCGCCTCGGCCTTCGAGCAGGGCACGCGGCTGCTGAAAGTGAACTTCGCCGCCGGCTGCGGCATCCCGGCGAACACGCTGCTGCCCCACCGGCTCACGGGCTCGGAAGCGATCAACGAGGGCTTCCGCTACGAGCTGGAGGCGCTCTCCTCGGATGCCCACTTGGAGCTCAAGGCCCTCATCGGCCTGCCCGTGGAGCTGACGATCCTTGCGGATTCCGGTGCCGACCGCGAGCTCTGCGGCCTGGTGACGGAGGCCCACCAGGAGGGCTCGGACGGCGGCTTTGCGGTGTACCGGCTCGTCATCGAATCCGGCCTGTCCGTGCTGCGCAAGCGGATCAACGCCCGGGTCTTCGTGGGGATCGATGTCCGCGAGGTCACCCGGCGCATCCTCTCGGAGCACCTGGACCGGAACGCGGTGCTGAAGGCGGCCTTCTCCTTCGAGGACCGCTGCGGAACCGACTATCCCATCCGGCCCTTCTGGATGCAGTACGGAGATTCGGATGCCGACTACCTGCGGCGCATCTGGGCGAGGGAGGGCATCAGCTTCGTGCTCCAGCCTTCGGCGGAGCGCTCGCCAGGGCTTCCGCAGCACACCCTCGTGCTCTTCGACGATGTCTACCGGCTGGAAGCCAACGCTTCGTCATCCGTGCGCTTCCACCGGGCGGACGGCACCGAGCGGACCGACGCCATCCAGCAGTGGAACGGCGTGCGCACCCTGCAGTCCGGTTCCCTGGCCCGCATGGGCTGGGACCACGGGACGGCCTCGCCCCTCTCCTCCCGGGAGGAGAACGCGGTGAACCAGGGGGATCTGGCCGCGTCCCTCGCCTCGACGCTGGAGGACTACCGCCACCACCTGCCCACGGAAGACGAGGCCGCTGACCACGTGGAGCGGCTCGCCCGGCGGCGCATGCAGGCGCTGGAAGGCCTGGCCAAGCGCTTCGAGGGGGAGGGCACGGTGCGGACCTTCGCCGCGGGCACCTGGTTCAGCCTCGCCCAGCACCCCATCCACGACCAGGACGACCCGAAGGACCGAGAGTTCCTCATCACGCGGGTGGAAGTAGCAGCGGAGAACAACCTGCCGAAAGA
>CAYZND010000392.1:0-3428 GCA_964479495.1 uncultured Mesoterricola sp. | reverse complement strand
GAATTTTTTAAAAAATTCGCCCCAACCCCTTGTGAAAAGGGTAAAAAAAGCGAAAATAAGGGAACGGGATTCCCCACGGGACCCGGCGCTGGAGTCGGCCATGCTCAGATCCTTCGGCTACAAGCTTCCCGGGTACTTCATGGAATACGGGCCTGTCCACGCGCGGAGCGAGGAGGAAGCCCGGTCGATCATCCGGCAGCGGCTGAACGCCAAGCGCCTGCCCTGGGGGCTCCAGGTCTGGGACCTGGCGTCACGCCCCCTGGCGAAGTGGCGGGTGCCACAGGCGTCGTGAAGGGATTCGTCCTATTCGTGGGCGAACACCATCTCCTTCACCTCGATGCCCTGGATCTTCTGCAGCTTGCTCATCATGCCCTGGCGGATCTCTTGGCCGCCGATGATCTCCAGGAGCACCACGCCCTCGCCCGCACAGTAGTTCTCGGCCACTTCGTGCAGGCCCAGGCGGGTCTTGATGTTGCAGCCGTATTCAGTGAAGACCTTCTGGACCTCGCTGGCGTTGTGGATCCGGTCCGTGATGTGGATGCCGAGGATGACGTGGTCTTCCTTCATGGGTTTCTCCTGGGGGTGCGCGTCCATCCTAGGAGAAAGCCCGGAAGGTGGGAACCTCAAATCAAGCCATCCCCGGCGCGTATTTCGCGATGTGCTCGCCGATGCGTTCCCCTAGGGCCCGGCACTGGGCCAGGGTGTCATCTCCGGGGACGTACTGGGTCTTGAGGCTGCCGGCCAGCTCGATGTCCATGGCGGCCAAGTGCTCCTCGATGTGGCGCACGCTCTCACCGCTCCAGCCGTAGCTGCCGAAGGCGGCCCCCACGAGGTTCTTGCGCTTCAGCCCCTTCAGGTAGCAGAGGGCATCGGCCACGGTGGGGAAGAGCTGATTGTTGAGGGTCGGGCTTCCCACCACCAAGGCACCGGCCTCCAGCAGCTCCGTGGCCAGGTCCGAGCGGTGCGTGCCCGAGAGGGGCAGGACCTGGACGGAGGCTCCGGCGGCAATGAGCCCTTCCGTGATGGCCCGGGCCATGATGTCCGTGCTCTCCCACATCGTGTCGTACACCACCACCGCCTTGGAGGTGGGCGCCTGGAGCGCCCACTGGCGGTAGAGACCAGCGATCACCCCGAAGCGGGAGCGCCAGATGGGGCCGTGATCGGGCAGGGCGATGGCGATGTCCAGGCCCGCCTTCTCCACCTTGTCGAAGAGCTTGGTGATGAAGGTGCTGAAGGGCAGCAGGATGTTGGCGTAGTAGCGGGAGGCCTCCTCCCGGAGCAGGCTCTCAGGCAGGTCCTCGGCGAAGCGCTCCGCACTGGCCAGGTGCATGCCGAACGCATCCTGGCAGAAGAGGGCCTTCCGCTCGGGCAGGTAGCTGAACATGCTGTCGGGCCAGTGCAGGAAGGGGGTCTGCATGAACTGCACGGTGAGGGAGCCGCCCGGGGCGTTCTCCCCACTCAGCTGGAGGCTGTCGCCATCCTTCACGGCCGTCAGCTCCAGGCCCGATCCAAAGCTCGGCCCGAAGTGCGCCCGCAGGGCCTCCACGCCCTTGGGGCTTGCGTAGACCTTCTCAGGCTTGGCGAGCGCGATCAGCTCCGGCAGGCATCCGCTGTGGTCCATCTCCGCATGGTTGCTGATGATGATGTCGATCTTCGCGGGATCCACCACGTCGCTGATGCGCGAGATCAGCTCGTCCTTGAAGGGGGCCTTCACCGTGTCCACCAGGGTGATCTTCTCGCCCATGATCAGGAAGGCGTTGTAGGTGGTGCCGCGCCCCGTCCGGTAGCCGTGGAAGTCCCGCACGGACCAGTCGATGGCCCCCACCCAGTAGATGTCGTCAGCAACCCGCAGGGCCTTGAAGGGCGAAGCCATGGCGCTCTCCTTGTGTGCTGAAGGCCGGGATCCGGACTGCGGCGGTGCCGCCCGTGCTCGAAAACCGAAGCCTCCGTTACCTAGGATGCCAGAACCGTGGAACCGGAATCGACCTGGGTTCGTTTGTGATGAATGCCCCTCAGGGCTGCCCCCAGCGGCCATGGAAGACCAGCTCGGCGAGGGGTCGTCGGGGGCGTGGTCCAGGATCCTCGGCCGGGTGGCCCACCACCAGCACGCCCAGGATGAACACGCTGTCGGGGACCCCCAGCAGGGGCTTGAGGGCCTCCTGGGTGTACCAGCCGATCCAGCACGTGCCCAGGCCCAGCTCCACGGCCCTCAGCATCATGTGGTCCACGGCGATGGCCGTATCGCGGATGACCCGCTTGGCGTCCATGCCCGGGGTCTCCTCGTCGAAGGTGATGGCGGCCTCCGTCCGGGAGCCCAGGTCGGCGCAGACGGCGATGTGGACCGGCGCCTGGGCCATCCACTGCTGGTCGTGGCAGGTCCGGGCCAGAGCCTCCCGGGCCGCGGCCTCTTCCACGACGATGAAGCGCCAGGGCTGCGTGTTGTTGCCCGAAGGGGCCCGGCGCGCGGCCTCCAGCAGCTCGGTCACGGTTTCCGCAGGCACCGGTTCGGTGGTGTAGCGCCGGATGCTGCGGCGGCGTTCGATGGCGTCCTTCACGTTCATGGTCGGCTCCGGTTTCAGTGGATGTGGGCGATGGCGTTGACTTCCACCAGGGCGCCGTGGTGGAGCTCCCGGGTGGGCACGACCGTTCGTGCCGGGCGGTGGTCGCCCATGACGTCCGAATAGATGGTATTCACCGCGGGCCAGTGGGCGATGTCCGGGATGAAGACCTGGACCTGGGTGATGGAGGCGCGCGTGCCTCCGGCGGCCTCCACGATGGCGAGGAGGTTGCGCAGCACCTGACGCGCCTGGGCTTCGATGCCAAGGGGCAACGTCCCGGTGGCGGGATCGAAGGGCAGCTGGCCGGAGACATAGAGGATGCCGTTGGCCAGCACCCCCTGGGCATAGTGGCCCAGCGGTGCGGGGGCCAGGGGCGTCTGGATGGTCTGAAGGCTCACGGATGACTCCTCGTGGTCAGGAGGGTTTTACAGTTCCATCTCCGTACGGAACACGATGACGGCGTCCCCGGTGATGCTGACACGGATGGGCTGTTCCCGCTCGATGGCCACCTCGACGTCCACGTATCCGGACCGCCCTGTTCGGTCACCCTGGGCGCCCCGGAACGCAAAGCGACGGCCGTCATGGGCGACCCGCCTGTGGTGCACCAGGTAGGCGCCCAGGGGACCGTTCCCGTTGCCCGTGACGGGGTCCTCGGGGATCCCGATGGCCGGTGCGAACATGCGGGCCTGGGTGAGGGCGCCGGCGTCCGGATGGTCAAAGGTGAAGGCGAAGTACCCGTTGCAGCCAATCTCCTGGCTGAGGGCTGTGAGGGCGGGCAGGTCCGGCGCCAGGGCCTCGAGGGCGGTCCGGCTCCGGAGGGGGATCATCACTTTCGAATGGCCCGTGGAGGCCACCTGTACGGGCAGGTCG
>CAYZND010000391.1:0-3512 GCA_964479495.1 uncultured Mesoterricola sp. | reverse complement strand
GTCCAGCACTGGGACAACAACCCGGATGCCACGCGCAACTACCGGGGGCTGGAGCTGGACTTCTCGTCCTCCAAGGGACGGTGGCAGTTCCAGGGGAACCTCACCTGGAGCCGCCTCTGGGGGAACTACGAGGGCCAAGACGCGTTCACGCCGGGGCGGGGCGAGGGCATCCACGCCTGGGATGTCACGGATGGGACCGTCATGTTCGACCGGCACATCACAGCGCCATCAGGCTACCTGAAGGGGCACGTGCCCTTCCGGGCTCGCCTCATGGGCACCTTCACGACCAGCTCGAGGCTGGGGAAGACCACCTGGGGGCTGATGTACCGCTACGACGCGGGCTCCCGGGAGAGCGAGACCCGCCTCATTTCCGGTGAGGCCCTGAATCCCGCACTTCCCGAGGAGGCTCGCAACAGCTGGTTCACCCAGTACCGGGACCGGCGCCGGGGAGGGTTGAAGGGCAACCCGGCATGGTACCTGGATCTCTCCGTGAACCATGAGTGGAAGGTGGGTACGGTGCGGAAGGTTCCCGTGACGGGCTTCCTCAAGGTCGTCGTGAAGAATGTCCTCAACCACAAGCAGCTGCTGAGGACCCCCCGGAGCTACGAGGCCGCCGCGGTCTCGCCCGACGAGCCCTGGGTGCCCGACGCCAGCGACCGCAAGGCCGGGGCCGACTGCTACGGAGAGCCCCGCACCTATGCCTTCGCCGCGGGTCTGCGCTTCTGAGGTTGGAGGGTTCGCCTTACACTGAACCATTCGTGAGGCCTCGCCATGCTCGATCCCAACCTCCTGCGCAATGACCTGGATTCCATCATCCGGGGGCTCGCTTCCCGCGGCTTCGAGTTCGATCAGGCGACCTACCAGAAGCTGGATTCCGACCGCCGCCGTGTCATCCAGGAGGCGGAGGTCCTCAAGGCCGAGCGCAACAAGGTCTCCGAAGAGGTCGCCAAGCTCAAGCGCGCGAAAGAGAATGCGGATCACCTCATCGCCCAGCAGCGGGAGGTGGGCGACCAGCTGAAGGCCCTGGAGGCGGCCGAGAAGGCCGCCGAGGCCGCCTTCCGGGACTTCCTCTCCACCCTCCCCAACGTCCCCCACGGCAGCGTGCCCGTGGCCGGCGACGAGCACGGCAACGTGGAGGTCAAGCGCTGGGGCACGCCAGCGGCCATTGCGGCTCCCAAGGATCACGTGGACCTGGGCACGAAGCTGGGCATCCTGGACCTGGACCGGGCCGCCCGCATGAGCGGAGCCCGCTTCTCGGTGCTCAAGGGCTGGGGCGCCAAGCTCGAGCGCGCCCTCATCAACTTCATGGCCGACCGGCAGAGCGACGCGGGCTGGGCCGAGGTGATGACGCCCTACATGGTGCTGCCCCACTCGGTCTATGGCGTGGGCCAGCTGCCCAAGTTCGAGGAGGACCTCTTCAAGACCAAGCGTGGCGAGGACACCCTGTACCTCATCTCCACCGCCGAGGTCCCGGTGACCAACCTCTACCGGGAGGAGATCCTTCCGGAGGAACAGCTGCCCATCCGCCACTGTGCCTTCTCGCCCTGCTTCCGCTCGGAGGCGGGCTCGTACGGCAAGGACACCAAGGGCATCATCCGCCAGCACCAGTTCCACAAGGTGGAGCTCGTGGCCTTCGCCACGCCGGAGCAGGCGGAAGCCGAGCATGAGCACCTCACGGCCAGCGCCGAGGCCATCCTGGAGGCCCTGGAGCTGCCCTACCGCCGCGTGCTGCTCTGCACGGGGGACATGGGCTTCTCCAGCCGCAAGACCTTCGACCTGGAAGTGTGGCTGCCCAGCCAGAACACCTACCGGGAGATCAGCTCCTGTTCCTGGTTTGGCGACTTCCAGGCCCGGCGCGCCAACATCCGGTTCCGCCCCAAGGACGGCAAGGTCCAGTTCCTCCACACCCTCAACGGCAGTGGCCTCGCAGTGGGCCGGACCTGGGTCGCCATCGTGGAGAACGGCCAGCAACCCGATGGCAGCATCAAGATCCCGCAGGCCCTGGTGCCCTACCTCGGGACGGACACGATCCGCTGAATCACGAAGACGGCCTATCGCTTCAGCCAGGCCGGTCCGACCTCCGCTGAGCCCAGCGGGTGGTTGAGCACCGGCGCATCCGACACCTGATCGCAGCCGATGTCCCGCGCCCCTGCACGGGGCTGGCCTTCCACGTCCGTCTGGACGGCAGGGAACTCCCCCTCGGCTGCGCCTCTGGCCGGGCTGTTCGGTGCGGGTCTCCGCCATCCAGCAGGGTCCTGGGCGAGGGGGACCCCCACCGTGCGGACGCCCGGGTGGTCGGTCTGGGCGCCCGAGGCGAGGTTGCCCTGCCAGTGCCAGTCCTTTCCCTCGACCCCCTGGAACAGCGGGCCACCGGCCTTCGGGGAGAAGAGGTTGTTGGCCACCGTGATGGCCTCCGGACGCAGCACCCGCCCGGAGTCGCCGAAGCCGTTGTCCAGGTCGAGGCAGGGGCCATCCGGCTCGATGATGGTGTTGAAGGCGATGAGGCAGCGGCTCGCGCGGACGTAGAGGGGCCGGGGAGGGCTGGGCACGCCGGAGGTGACCCAGAGGCCGACTCGCTCGACGCCCTCGATGTAGTTGTTCACGATCAGGTGGTCCTCGCCGATCACCCGGATGCCCCCGGAGTCCTTCGCGTGGTGGCCGAGGAAGCTGTTGCCATCCACCACGCAGCGGTTCCCCTGCCGGAGGGTGAGCATGCCGCCGCAGGCGAGGAACGTGTTCCAGCGGTAGGTGTTCTCGCAGGACTTGTTGGAGATGATCTCGATCTCTCCGTTGCAGCGCTCGAAGAGGTTGGACTCCACCAGCGTCCGGGAGGTATAGGTCGACTGCGAGCCGAGGCCGACCCGGAGGGTCTCCCCTCCGTTGGTCCCGAGGTGCTGGCGGGGGCCGAAGTGGTTGTGGTCGATCCGGTGGCGGTTCGGCTGGCTGGCCTCGACATCGACCTGAAGGGTCGGACCTGCACTGGTCTTGCCCGCCAGGTAGCAGTGATCCACGCGGTGATCGGCACCCTGGAGGCGGATGAAGAAGTGGTAGGTGCCACCGGTCATGGCCGTGGCCGTGAGGCGGTTGTGCTGCCCCCTGAGCACCACGCCGTCCCCCTCGGGGCCGCCGTCCTTGAAGGCCAGGCCCTCCACCACCAGCCACTCGCCCTCCACCACCAGCCTCGAGGCCCCGGTCAGGACGACCTGGCCGGGCACCTCCGCCCGCAGCAGGATCGGCTGGCCCTCGAGACCCTTCCCGCGGAAGTGCAGGGACGCCGCCTTCCACTCGCCGGAGGCCAAGGTGAGGACATCCCCGGGCCGAAGCTGGGGCGTGTGGGCGTCCAGCTCGGACGCTGAGTGGAGGGTGTACTCCGTCGCCCAGAGGACCCCAGGGAAGAAGCCGATGGCCAGGAGGAGGAGGCCGCTTCGATGGAGGGGCATGGGGCGGGGAAGACCTACTGGCCCAGGTCCAGCGGCCTGTCTCTTATACACATCTGACGCTGCCGACGAATA
>CAYZND010000390.1:0-3525 GCA_964479495.1 uncultured Mesoterricola sp. | reverse complement strand
CAGCTCCTGCGCCAGGATCGCGGGCCGGAATCCATAGTCCAGGCCGCGGCCCAGCGCTTCCAAAGGCGGGACGGCCTTGGACTCGGGCCGTGACAGGACTGGGTCCACCATCCGACAACCTGGATCACGGAAGGCTTGCCGGATGGTCTCCGTCACATCGGAGACGGCGTCCTTGAAGCGACCGAAGACCATGGTCAGTCCGGGCGGACGAGGGCCTGTAGTGCGGCCGAGACCCGCTCCAGCGGCTCGGCCAGGTCCATCTGATAGCCAGCCTCCACCAGCTTCTGGGCCGCCTGGTCCTGGGCCGCGAGATCCACGGAGGCTGCGAAGATGGCTCGCAGCGGCGCGGCCCCCTCGGTCACCTGGACAAGCAGTTCCCGGGAGGAAGCCCGGAAGACCTCGCCGGCCCGCGTCAGGGGGGGGTCCTGGGTCTTCTGGACAGAGAGCACCGGGCACTTGGCATCTCCGCTCCACCCTCCCGCCAGCTCGGTGGCCGGGAGAATGAGCAGATCGGGAGCGGTCTTCAGCTCCTTCAGGAGGGTCTTCTGGATCACCTCCTCCTTCAGGTGTGGTTCCAGGGCCTTTCCGTAGAGCACCCCTTGGAGCTTGGTGGGGGTGATGGGCTCCGTGTAGCGGAAGTCCAGGGGGATGCCGGAAGGATCCGTCAGCAGCAGCCCACCGAGGTAGCTGGCCCCCTCTTTCATCACAACGAAATACGCCAGCTTGAGCGAGTCGGCCATGGTCCTTTACCCCTGTGAGCACCCGCAAAGCATAGCGCTACCTCGCAGGCTTGGCAGCCAAACCCCTTGTCTTTGCCCTGAATTTGGCTATCCTGGAGGATACCGTTTGGGGAGTGGTCTAACGGTAGGACAACGGATTCTGGTTCCGTCAGGTGAGGGTTCAAATCCTTCCTCCCCAACCAAAGTGAGCCGCCGCAAGGCGGCTCTTTTGCATTCTGCAGGCCTCTGGACCGGATGAGCGAGGCACGACACCACTAGGCTGGTGCGATGTGCAGCGTCGAGACAGGGGGGGAGTCAGAACGCAGAGCCTTTCTTCAGTTATGAGGCTGGTTATCAACTTGGCACGCTTCATGGAATCACCCAGGTGAGCTTCACCTTTCCATGGAGAATCCCATGCGCTGCTGGACCGTTTCCGCCTTCCTGCTCCTCCTTGCCGTTCCCACCATGGCCGATGACGAATACGGCTGGCGGCATTCCCGCTCCCATGGCCGGCGTCCACCGGCGTACCGCCACGGCTACATGGCCCCTCCGCCCGCGTGGCGACATTACGGCCGTGGTCCGTGCCCTGAAATCCGCCCTGGCTACGTGTACTACGGTCCGGCGCACTACGAGCCTCAGCCGGTATTCCTTCCCCCGCCGCCCAGACCGCTGCCCCCGCCGCCCGTCGTCATTCACATCCGGCTGGGCTTTTAGGCTCCTCCACAAGGTGCGTTTCAACCATCTCGCTCGGCGTCGCGTCCATTTCAGCATCCCAACAAGGAGCAACCCATGAACCTCCGAAGGCAGGCCTTGGCTCTGTGTGCATTCCTGATCGCGGGCGCGGCTCTGCTGGCAGGACCCGCAGGCCGGTCCGGCCGGCTTGAACGCCGGGAAACCCTGCAGGAACACCGCATCGCCCAGGGCACCCAGAGCGGAACCCTCACCCCCCTGGAACTGGCCACGCTTCAACGCCAGGATGCCCGGATCGGTGCCCGCATCGATCATGCCCAGGCGGATGGCGTGGTGACGGTGGGCGAAAGCCTCCGCATCAACCATGCGCAAAACGTCGAGAGTCGGCGGATCTACCGCAAGAAGCACAACGACCGGATGATCCCGTAGCTGCGATCCTCAGCGGATCCATCCCACCAGCAGCGCCAGGAGCGTGCCGCTCCCAACCAGGAGCCAGAGGCAGATGCCGTGGAGGAACGGCTTCGGCCCCACCTTGGCGATGCTGGCGCGGCTGAGGCCGAGCCCCAGCAGGAAGAGGGTCAGCACCAGCACGCGCACGGCGACCCTGGAGACGAGGACGCCCGCCGGTTTAAGGAAGGGCAGGTAGGTCACCAGGGCCGCTGCGGCCAGGAAGCCCAGGATGAACCAGGGCCGCTTGGCCTTCCCATGCCCGGGCTCCCGGTGCTCCCGGCGGGAGATCCAGGTCCCCAGCGCCAGGGTCAGGGGTACGATCCAGAGGGCCCTCGCCAGCTTGGTGGTCGTGGCCACCACCAGGGCATCGCCGCCATAGCTCGAAGCGGCTCCCACCACACTGGAGGTGTCATGGATGGCGAGGGCCGCCCACAGCCCGAAGGGTCGCTCTCCCATTCCGAGTGCATGCCCGATGACCGGGAAGATGAGCAGCGCCGAGGCGTTGAGCAGGAACACCGTAGCCAGCGCGACGCTGGTCTCCTCCTCATCCGCGCGGAGGACAGGGGCGGCTGCGGCAATGGCGCTGCCGCCGCAGATGGCCGTACCCATACTCACCAGGATGGCCGTGTTACGGCGCACCTTCAGCCACCGGCCGAGCAGAGCGCCCAGCGCCAGCGTGAGCGCGATGCCCGCCATGGTGTACCCGAAGCCCTGGAGACCCACCAGGGCCACCGTCTTCAGGTTCATGGCGGCGCCTAGCCCCATGACCGACCAAGCCAACAGCTGGGGGGTCAGCGGCCGCGTCCGGTCCGCATGGGGGTTGCCAAAGACCAGTACCGTAGCGACTCCGGCCATCAGTCCCACCCAGGCCGGCCAAGCGTGCCAGTGCAGCGCCGGAACATCCGGCAGGAGGCAGAGCAGGCCCAGGAGTGGAATCAGGAATGTCGCCATGGAACCATTCTGGAGTGCTTTGCCCGTCCGAAACCACCGATCTTGCCCCCGGAGAAGCCCCGTGAAATCCCACCGCAAGACCCTCTCGATCCACCTCAATGAGCGCATGGGCTTCGTGAACCTCACGCGAGAAGTGGAGAAGGCGGTGGCGGAGAGCGGCGTCCAGGAAGGCCTCTGCCTCGTCAATGCCATGCACATCACGGCCTCGGTGTTCATCAACGACGACGAGCACGGCCTGCATCAGGACTACAAGCGCTGGCTGGAGAAGCTGGCCCCCTTCAACGCCGGAAGCGAGCCTGCCCAGGGTGGCTACCTGCACAACCGCTCCGGCGAGGACAATGGTGATGCTCACCACAAGCGCCAGATCATGGGCCGCGAAGTGGTCGTGGCCATCACCGGAGGCAAGCTGGACTTCGGACCATGGGAGCAGATCTTCTACGGTGAGTTTGATGGCCACCGGGACAAGCGCGTGCTGATCAAGATCATCGGAGAGTGATCGCTGTCCAGCCCATAAAAACAGACCGGCGCGAGGCGCCGGTCTGCGGGATAAGGCTGGGGTTTTCTTCAGGGAGCCGCAGGGGGTGCGATGATCGCGGGGTCCACCGTCGTGGAGGGATCCACCACGGGCTCTTCGGGCGCGGGGGGCTCATTCTCGGGGACGAAGGGCACGACGGCCGGCTCGACGCCCGCCAGGAGCTTCGGGATGGACAGGAGC
>CAYZND010000389.1:0-3539 GCA_964479495.1 uncultured Mesoterricola sp. | reverse complement strand
GTGCTCAGTATCCATTCCCATGGCAGCCCTACACCACAGGATGGGCCGAGTCGAGCTATATGCAAGCTGTTATTAACACAGTAGTGCTAGCACTCAGAAGAAGCTGGGATGCTCGCTCGCGCTGAGGCGCGGGTTCGAAGCCAGGAACCGGAGCACGGCCTCCCGCACCTCCGCAGCCGTCGTGGCCTTCTGGATGCCCTTGTGCAGCTCGTGGCCGAAGAATAAGTTCTTCGCAAAGTAGGACGTGAACTCCATGAGCCGGCCGTAGGCCCGGTCCGGCGGGAAGTCCTCCATCACGTAGCGATACATCCGGTCCCAGACTTCCGCATGGTCGATCTCGACGGGGGGAAGTCCGGCGAACGCCCGGAAGATCCACGGCTTCACCGCCACGATCCTCCCCAGCATGAGGCCGGCGAGCGGCTCGAACCACTCCCGGTGATCCTCCACATCCTTCGGCGTACAGACATCCCCATTGCCGATCACCGGCAGCCGGGTCCGGGCCGCGATCCAGGGGAATTCCTGCCACCGCGCAGGCCGCTTGAGCATCTCGCCCGAGTAGCGCGGGTGCACCGTGATGGCGTGGACACCGTTGTCCTCGAAGAGCCGGAGACGCTCCACGAACGGTTCGCGCCACCGCTCGGGGTCGTCGCCCAGGCGGACCTTCACGGTCAAGGTGCCCGGGTAGACGCGGCAGATGCGTGCCAGGACGTCCTTGAGCCTGTCGAAGTCTCGGTAGAGAGCGGCGCCGGAGGCCTGCTGCTGGATCTTGGGGGCCGGGCATCCCAGATTGAGATCGATGGCGAAAGCCTCCAGTTGTCCGACCTTCCGGAAGACGGCCTCGACATCCTCCGCACCCGAGATGCGGAACTGGTAGATCAAGGCGCCCTCTTCGGGCCGGCGCTTCGTGAAAGGAGACTGGTCCGGTTTCTCCCGCAGGAAGGCGGAGGCCGAAACCATCTCCGTGAAGAGGGCCCGTAGCCTCCGAAGTCCGCCAGGAGGCGGCGGAAGGCGGAGTTCGTGACGCCCGCCATGGGCGCCAGGAACAGGGCCGGAGAGATGGCGCGACCGTTGATGAGCATGGATCCGAACATGGTCCTCCCGCATCCAGGATACGACGGGATCTCCACCGCGCCGGCTAGACTGGATCCGGATGTGCGCCATGGATGATTGTGAACCTGAACCCGAGAAGTACAGCCCCTTGACACCCCTGCAGACCCGGATCTTCCTGGCCATCTGGATCGCGAACATGGCCTCGAACATCGGCTCCCTGATCCAGAGCGTGGGCGAGAAGGTGCAGATGACCCAACTCACCTCGTCGACCCTGCTGGTGGCGCTCATCGAGACGGGAACCACCCTGCCGATCCTCGTCCTGGGACTGGCGGCCGGCGCCATCGCGGACATCGTGGACCGCCGCCGGTGGCTCATCGCGACGCAGGTCTTCATGATGCTGGTGGCGGCTGGCATGTCGCTGCTGACCTTCCAGCGCCTGGTCACGCCCGCGATCCTCATCGCCATGGCCATGCTCATCGGCATCGGCTCGTCCCTGAGCATGCCCGCCTTCCAGGCCATCGTGCCTGAGATCCTGCCGAAGAAGGATCTCAGCGCGGGCGTGTCCCTCAACAGTGCGGGTTACAACATCAGCCGCGCCCTCGGCCCGGCCCTGGGCGGCTACATCGTCCAGTGGGCCGGACCCGCCTGGGCCTTCCTGCTCAACGCCGTGTCCTTCCTCGCCGTCGTCCTCGTCCTCTGAAAGTGGCGGCGTCAGGCCCCGACCCAGAGCCTCCCTTCCGAACGCTTCCTGGGCGCCATGAAGGTGGGCTTCCGCTACGCCCGGCACAGCCGCCCCCTGCAGATCATCCTGGTGCGGACCATCGGCTACATCTGGTTCAGCGGGGTGATCTTCTCCCTCCTGCCGGCCCTGGCCATCCACCACCTGAAGCTGGGATCCGGCGGATTCGGTCTGCTCATGGGCTGCATCGGGGCCGGCGCGGTGGCGATCACCTTCGTGCTGCCCCGACTCCGAACCCGGTTCTCCGTCAACCGTCTCATCGCGGGTTTCACGCTGCTGGCGGTGTTCGCCCAGGGCCTGATCGCCCTCGCTCCGAGTACACCGACCGTGGCCGTCTGCCTCTTCCTGGCTGGCACCAGCTGGCTGGCCATCTTCTCCACCATCAACACGGCCATCCAGCTCTCGGTTCCCACCTGGGTGAAGGCCCGGGCCTTCGGCGCGTACCAGATGGCCTGGGGCGGCGCCATCGCGCTGGCGGCTGCCTTCTGGGGCGCCGTGGCGGAACGCTATGGACTCCAGGCGGGCTTCGGTCTCTCGGCCCTGGGAATGCTCGTCGTGCTGGGCTTTGTCGTGCGCCTGCGCATCACGGCCTTCGACGAAGAGCTGGATCTCGCCCCCCGCACCGACCAGCCCCACTCGGAGACTCTGATCCCGATGGATGCTGGACCGGTCCTGGTGCAGCTCGAGTACCGCATCCCCAGGGAGCGCGAACCGGCCTTCCGAGAGGCCATGCTGGAGGTCCGGAAGCTGCGTTTGCGGGATGGAGCCATGCGCTGGGCCCTCTTCCAGGAACCCGTGCCTGAACAGGAAGAGCTGCTCCGCTTCATGGAGTGCTACCTCAGTTCCAGCATGGGGGAGCACCTGAGGCAGCACCACCGGAACACCAACGCCGACCGCGAGGTTCTCGCCCAGGCCTTCCGGCTGGATCCTGCGAGGCGCCCCGCCGCCCGGCACCTCGCGGCGGTGGGCGACGAGGAGCCGTCGCTGCTGCAGAGGTTCTGGCTGTAGCGGAGACTATCGGCGGCCGGCCTTCACTCTCTGGGAACCAACGCCCATTTCGGGTTCTTGTTCAAGAGAGGGTTGGAGAGCGCGTTGGTTTCCATGAAGCTCCACGCGGCGTTACCGCTGGGCAGACCCTTCACGTACGAAGCGGCTGCGAGTGCGATGTTCGGGTACCCGTGCTCGGTATCACCGATGCCCAGACTGGACTTGAAATCGGTTTCCGCGGCCGCGACCGCGCTCGCCCGATATCCCGTCTTCAGGGCCGCCCAGGTCGGGAAATAGCCCTGGTCGCTCAGGCGCAGCGAAGGCATGCGCATCTGGGCGATCAGGTATGGGTTGTAGCCAGGGTCGGTGAGCTCGCCGACCACATAGGCCCCGAGGTAATTCCGAACGGCAGCGGCAGGATGGCCCAGTTCCTCGGCCCGCCCGAGGGCGAATAGGACGAAATGCTCCATCCAGGGCGACTCCGCGGCATAGGTGATGGAAGTATCGATGCTGCCGGAGACGCTGCCCGAATTTCCGATCATCCAGTAGTGGAGCGGCGGTGGCTGGTAGCCGGTCTCCTGGCCCCAGTAGTTCGCATAGGCCGACTTGCCCCAGTTCCAGAGAGGGGTACCCTCAAACGCCGTTCCCTTGATGTCCCGAGCCCCTTCCCAGATGGCGATGGCATCGTTGATCAACTGCCCGAGCCAAGCCTTTTCTGGATCCGCGTCAGGTGCGATGAGGTGGGCGTGCAGCCGGTTCCGGA
>CAYZND010000388.1:0-3547 GCA_964479495.1 uncultured Mesoterricola sp. | reverse complement strand
TCCCACCGCGCGCTCGCTTCCGACCGGAACAGGGCATCGATGACACGCATGTTCCGGATGGCATCTTCCACGCTGAAGGGGAGCACCTCCTCGCCTCGGATCGCACGGCAGAAGGCCTCGGCCTGGAGGGTGTACTGATCGCACGGGGGAAGGGTCTCGATCTGGATGCGGGTGCCATCGAGCGCCGAACCGTCGTCCACGAGTATCCTCATCGCTTCACCCTGGGGGGCGTTGAAGGGGATCTGGAGCTCGATGCGTCCGAGGGTTCCGCAGACCTGGACCCGCTGGTACGGCGCGGACTGGGTGGAGGCCGTGAAGGTGAGCTGGCGGCCTTCGCCGAAGTCCAGGAGGCCGCTGATGGTGCGATCCGTCCGGAACTGGGTATCGCGATCCACGAGTGCCACCGCGCGCTGAGGTTCCGCACCGAACAGGAACCGGCCCGCGAGGATGGCGTAGCACCCGATGTCGTAGAGCGCACCGCCGCCGATGTCCACTCGGTTGCGCGTGTTCAAGGGATCGCGATTGAAGTAGGAGAAGAAGACCTGGATGGCCCGGGGCTCCCCGATCCGGCCGCTCCGAACAAGCTCCCGGGCGCGGAGCCACTGGGGGTGGAACCGCACCATGAAGGCCTCCATCACCTGGATCCCGACCGGGAGAGTGCGCAACAAGGCGGCCTCTGCCGCATCCAGGGCCACGGGCTTCTCGCAGAGCACATGCTTGCCCGCCCGGGCAGCCTCCAGCGTGAGGGGGATGTGGAGATGGTTCGGGACGGGGTTGTAGACCGCCTCGATCTCGGGATCCTCCAGCAGCTCACGGTAGGAGCCATAGGCCCGCGGGATGCCCAGCCTCTCCGCTGTCTCCCGGGCAGATGACAGCGAGCGGGAGGCGATGGCGCGGACCTCGCAGAGGGGGCTCCGCTGCAGGGCCGGGATGACCTTCTCCCGGGCGATCTTCGCAGTGCTGAGCACACCCCAGACGACCATCCGCATCGAAGCGCCCTCCGGCGATGATCCTCCCGGAAGTTCCACCAAGGGGCAACCGTGGCCTCGACTTCCCGGCACGGGACGGAGAGAATCCCGCCATGGACCTGACCCTGCGGCACTGGCTCTACCTGGGCGCCCTAGTGGCCCTCCTGCTGCTGTTCCAGCGCCTGAAGCGATTCTTCTGGCTCTTCTCGCTGGCGATCCTGCCCGGCACCTTCTGCCATGAGCTGTGCCATCTGTGCGTGGGTGGGCTGCTGAACGGGAAGCCCGCCCGGTTCACCCTCCTGCCCAGGCGGGAGGGCACGACCTGGGTCATGGGCTCCGTCGCCTTCGCCCATGTGCGCTGGTACAACGCCTTCTTCCTGGGGCTGGCCCCCCTCCTGCTCCTGCCCGTGGCCTGGGCGATGCTGACGTGGCGGCTCAGGGGCGCGTCCTTCGCCTGGGGCGAGCTGCTCTGGGCCTATGCCATCGCCAACCTGGTCTACGCAGCCCTGCCCTCCTGGCAGGACCTCCGGATCGCGGCCCGGTCCCCCATCGGCTGGGTGCTGCTCGGTGCGGCCCTGGTCTACGCCTGGTTCCGCTGGCAGGACCCTCGGCCCACGTCCGGGCTACACCAGCTCGAGGTACCGGGTCTCGCCAGGTGCCAGTCCCCCTTCCGGAATCCAGGCCAGCACATCGGCCTGGGCCAGCCGCACGAGGTCAGCTGAGCCCCGGGAAGACAGGGGCACCAGCTGGTCTCCCCGCCGGAGGCAGGGATGCAGGAGCGGACGGTCGCCTGGGTTGGAGACATGGGCCGCCAGCTCCCCCTTCCGCCAGGGCTGGGGCAGGGCCCGCCCCTCCAGCCGCGCCAGGATCACGGGCAGGAAGAGCAGCGCGTTGGTGTAGGCGGAGACCGGGTTCCCCGGGAGGCAGAGGATCACCCGGCCTCCCAGGATGGCCGCCATGGTCGGCTTGCCGGGCTTGAGCCGGATCTTGTGGAAGAGGATCCGGGCCCCTCGCTCCTGCAGCATCCGCGGCAGGTAGTCCTTCTCCCCCATGGACACCCCGCCGGAGGTCAGGAGCACCTGGATCTCGCCGAGGGTTTCCAGGAACTGGACGATGGCCGCGGGGTCATCCGGCACCGGGGGCAGCATTCGCGCCTCCCCGCCGAGGGCATGGGCCAGGGCGGTCAGCATGGGGCCATTGGAGTCACGGATCTGGTGGGGCTTGGGATCCACCACCAGCTCGTCTCCCGTCGGGGCGATCCCGACCCGCACACGGCACAAGGGTCCTCCAACGTCCCCCACCTGGGCCCGGAGCCCGATCCGGGGGCTGTTGATGGGCGTGCCTTCCGGAACCAGCAGGTCGCCCATCCGCGCCTGATCCCCGCGCCGGCGCACGAAGGCACCGGCCTTCGGCGCCAGACGGGGGATGAGCATCCCATCCTTTTCGATCACATCCTCCACGGGCACCACGGCATCGGCCCCCTCCGGGAGGGCGGCGCCGGTCATGATGCGCACGCAGGTGCCGGACTCCACCCGCAGTCGGGCGGGATCATCCCCGGCATAAAGCGTTCCGGTCACGCGGCGGGGTTGAGCCAGATCTCCCGAGCGCACGGCGATCCCGTCCATGAGGCTCCGGTCCGTGGCCGGATCGTCCCGGTCCGCCCGGATGCCTCCCTGGCCAGGCGTCGGAATGGCCTCCGCCAGGAGGATTAACGCTTCGTCGAGCGGCAGCAGATCATGTCCCATGACTTCCATGCTACGGAGGGATGGAGCTTCTCGAAAAGTAATCCACGAGGAAATACCAGCCCCCTTGTAGAATGGATAGGATTCGCGAACCTTCCCAGGCTCTCGAAGCCCCTGCCCCTCCGGATCGGTTGTGGCAGGCCGGCACAAGGCAGCTCGCGATCGCAATGCGGAGGCGCACGTATGACTGGATTCCCCAGGCTCAACCTGGATCGGCTGAAGGAACCCCTGGTTCTTCAGGGATGGTTCCCGCCCCAGGCGGAAGTCCTTGCGGCCGGACTCGCGGAAGCGGGTGGTCTCGGTGTCCTGCGCGTGTCGGCCTTCCCGGATATCTCCGCACTGGAGGCGCGCCTGGAAGCCCTCGCCCAGGTCAAGGGCCGCATCGGCCTCGACCTGAAGGGCCTCCTGGGCCGTTTCGAAGAGGTCATGGAAGTGGCCAGGCGCCGCGGGGTCTCCTTCCTGGTGCACGGCACCCAGCTGAAGGAGAACTTCAAGAAGCGCCTGGATGAGTGCGAGATGCCCCGGCTGGTGCGCGTGGAGAACCTGGAAGAGGCACTGGAAGCCTACCGGGAAGGCGCCCATGCCCTGGTGGTGGCCGGAAAGGCATCGCTCCGCCAGAAGCTGGCGGAGATCCGATCCCACCTGCCCCTGCCCCTGATCCCCGAGGCGTCCCAGGATGCCGCGGATGCCGCGGAGCTGCTGGACCTGCCGGGCGTGGCCGGTGTCCAGGTGCGCTCCCCCAAGACCCTGCGGGAGAGCGTGCAGGAAGGCGTCCAGGGCTTCCCCAAAGCCCTTCCGGACCACCTCCACCGGGCCATGGACGAGGCCCGTCCCGCC
>CAYZND010000387.1:0-3561 GCA_964479495.1 uncultured Mesoterricola sp. | reverse complement strand
GGGCATGGGTGGGACGCCGGTCATCTGGACAATGGCGCTGAAAAGCGTGCGCAGGTCCACGGCCAGGGCCGCGGGGGAAGGGGGCTGCGGAGGTGGTGGAGGAGCCTGGGGCGGGAAGAGGTCCTCCAGGATCTGGGCATAGGGTGCGTCCAGGACAGGCGCGGCTGGCTTGGATGGAGCCGGCTGCGGGGAGCCCTGCTCCGGAGCGGGGGAGGGGGTCACATCGGGCTCGTCCAGCTCGATGAACGGATCCGTGATGAAGTCCAGGGTGAGGTCCAGGGGTTCGACATCCACATCCGGTGTGGGGGAAGGCAAGGGAATCGATTCGGGTGGTTCCAGGTCGATGATCTTGAGGTTGGCGCCCTCGGGCAGGAGGCTCCGGGCGCCGCCCATCTCCTGCAGGCGCTGGGGCCGCAGCTGGAGGGCGAAGAAGAGGAGCTGCAGCTCGTCCTGGTCGAGGCCATCGTAGAAGGCCATGCCACCGATGCCTCGGATGTCCATCTCCTTGGCCAGGGCCTGGGTGGCGTTGGGGGCGCCTTCGATCAGCTTGCCCTGGTGCCAGAGCCGTCCCCGAGAGGTGGTGAGGATGATGGGGCTCGACTTCTCCAGGAGCTCCTTGAGCATCACGTGGGCGGCTTCCACGGACTGCACGGCCTGGGGGTGGTCCTGGGCGTAATGCATCTGGGCCTTCAGCGCCCTGTGGAGGAGCTCGGCCAGTGGGGTTAGGGACGTGTGGATCAGCATCTCACCAACATCTTAGTCTGCGGCGGGCAGCCGGAGGTGCACCTTTGTGCCCTGATCCACTTGGCTCTCCAGGTAGAGAAGTCCGCCGTGGGCGACCAGGATCCGGTGGCTCACGGCCAGGCCGAGGCCTGTCCCGCCCCCGAAGGTGCTGTAGAAAGGGTCGAAAATGCGGGAGAGGTCCTCGGCGGGAATGCCGCAGCCGTTGTCTTCGAGCGTGAGTCGGAAATGCCGGACACCGTCGACCAGCTCGAGCCTGCAGAGGACGCGGAGGTGAGGCGCGTCGCGATCCTCCATGGCTTTCACGGCGTTCTGGAGAAGGTTGGTGGCCACCTGTCGCAGCAGGTCAGGGTCCGCGCGCCAGGTGGCCTCGGCCGGTACTTGGTTGCTCCAGGCGATCGAGTCGGGCAGCCCTGCGAGCTTCCGGGCGTCCTCCCAGAAGGTCTGCAGGCGGATGGGAGCGGGCTTGGGAGCCAGATCCCGGCTGAAGGTGAGCGTGTTGGTGACGAGCAGGTTGAGCCGCTGCACGCTGTCCTGGAGGCGCTGGGCCAGCTCGAGCTGGGGCGGCTGGGCCTGGAGGTCTTCCACCAGCATGCCAGCGAAGAGGGCCAGGCTGCCCAGGGGGTTCCGAATCTCATGGGCCAGCTCGGCGGCCATGAGCCCCATGGCCTGCAGCCGCTCTTCCCGCGAGGCCTGCTGGGCGCGGAGATGGGCCTCGGTCACGTCGCGGAGGGTCACGATCCGCCCGGAAGTCGTGGGGCGGTTCTCCTGCTCCAGGAAGTGCTCCCGACCTTCGGTGTCGCGGAAGTGCCTCAAGCCCTCGGGGGCGCCAACCTCCCAGGGGGATGGTCCGTCCATGAACCTCCCCTTCAAACCCTCGGGGCGATTGGAGAAGCGCAGCTCTCCGTCGTCGCCCACCACCCAGAGAGCGAAGGGTACGGCCTCGATGACCGTCTGCAGCTCCCCTTGAAGTCGCGCCAGCTGGAGCTGCAGGGCCTCGTAGCGGGCCTCCAGCTGTTCCGAGGCGGCGGTGAAGGCCGCGAAGGCCTCCATGAGCTGCTGGGGTTCGGGCGCGAGGCTCACGGGGCTTCCTGGGAGCGGACCCGGGTCTGCAAGGCCAGCAGGAGCCCGTCGCGGTCCTTGTTCCCCGGCTCGTCCTCCACCAGCTTGCCGAGGGTCTCCACGGCCTCGGGCGTTCCGATGGCCATGAGGGCACGGGCGGCGGCGAGGCGCACATCCGTGGGCTCCGCCGAGCTGAAGATCCTCCCTTTGCGCCGGATGAGCTCTGCCAGAGGCTGAATGGCGGCCGGATTGCCGATCTGCCCCAGGGTCTCGATGGTCTTGATCCGCAGACGCTCGTTCGCGTTCGTGGTACGGGCGAAGTCCGCGAGGACGAACACAGCCATGCCGGCCTGGACCTGGCCGAGACCGAACAGAATCTCCACCTGGGTCTCCGGGTCCGTCGAAGGAAAGAGGGGCAGAAGGTGGGGGGCGCAGGCAGGGCCGCCCAGCTTCCACAGCGCACGCACGGCCGCGCGCCGCACGCGGCCGTCGCCGTGCTGCAGGCAGCGGGCCACGTCCTCCAGCATGCCGGCATCCCCGATGTCCGCCAGCAGGTTCAGCGTGTTGCGGACCAGGTACCACGTGGGGGAAGCCAGGCTCTCCTTCAGGGGGCCGAGAGCCAGGGGGCCGAGGGCGCGCAGGATCTCCAGGAGACGGCCTCGCCGCTTACGGTCGGGCTCTTCCCCCAGGATCTTCACCAGCTCACCCGCTCCGGATTCGCCCAGGAACTCGAAATAGGGCAGGAAGATCGTCAGCACGGCTTCGGGCTCGGCACGGTGCAGGGCGTCCATGGCCCGGGCGATGGCGTCCGCCGCCGCCAAGCGTACCCATAACCGGCCAAGGGCTTGCACCCGCCACTCCTGGCCATCGCCCATGAACGCGAGGAGCCCCTCGAGCTCCTGGACCAGCTCCCGGGCGTGGGCCACGTCCCCCCGCTCGAGGTTGCAGATCAGCATGGCTTCCAGGCTCTCTTCCGAGCAGCGGTGAATGTGTGGCACCGGTTCCCAGCCGAAGTGGCCCTTCAAGCCATCGATGATCGGTCCCTCCGCTTCCAGCGGGAACAGAGACTCCTTGGTCCAGTGGGCGATGCCTGCGAGGGTGCGGGCCGCGGCCTCCCGGGGCCGGGCATCCTCATCCTTCAGGGCTTCCAGGATGAGATCCAGGATGCGCAGGAAGGGCTCCAGGCGGCCCTGGGTCAGGAGCTCGCGCAGGAAAGCCAGGCGCTGCTCGAGGCTGAGGTCCCAGAGCTTCCGCTCCTCGAGTACGCGCCGGATCTTTTCCTCCAGAGGCTGTCCGTCCCAGTCCAGCTGGCGCAGGAGATCCCCGAGCTGCGCTGGGCTCAGGCCCTGCCCGCGCAGACCGGCCTCAAGCCCGGCCATCAAGGACTGACGCTGGGGTGAACGGCCGACCAGCTCGTACAAAGTCTCCTTGAGGGTGGGCCAGGAGATCCCCCGGGCCAACAGGTTCGAGGTGGCTTGGGCCACGACCTCGGGTGCCAGGGCCTGGAAGCCCATGTGGAGGCCTGCGGGGGAGGTCGGCAGGCTGCCCATCCCCTTCTGGATGGAAAGCTGCGCCTCACCGGGCAGGGCACCAAGCCCCTGCCGGAGGGATTCCATCTGGGGGGCAGTGGGGAAGCCTGGACCCCAGCCAGCCTCCTCGGCCGGCCGGCCGAGGCTGCCCAGGTCGGCGGCAGGCAGGGAGCCCGGGAATCCCTCTACGGTGGTGAAGGTGAGCCCCTGGGTCGCCGCGGTCAGATGC
>CAYZND010000386.1:0-3563 GCA_964479495.1 uncultured Mesoterricola sp. | reverse complement strand
CGGGCCGTCACCCTCCAGGACGGGCGGACCTTGCCCTATGACCGCCTCCTGGTGGCGTCGGGTGCCACACCGACGCTCCAGAGGATGCCGGGCATGGACCTGCCCGGCGTCCACACCTGCTGGACCCTGAAGGATGTCCGGACCTTCCAGGCCATCGCCAAGCCGGGTACCCGCATCGTCCAGATGGGCGCAGGCTTCGTGGGCTGCATCATCATGAAGGGCCTCGTCCACATGGGCGTGGACCTGACCGTCTTGGTCCGCAGCGGCCGCATGGTCTCGCGCATGATGAATCCCCCGGCCAGCGCCTTGATGCGCCGCTGGTGCCTGTCCAAGGGCGTCAACGTGCGCGTGAACACGCTGCCCAAGGAGCTCCGCCAGGTGGGCGGAGAGCTGCGCGTGGTGCTCGAGGACGAGGAACTTCCGGCTGACATCTACCTCTGTGTCGTGGGCGTCAAGCCCAACACACGCTTCCTGGAAGGGACCGGCGTGGTCGTCAACGAAGGCATCGTCGTGGACGGCGCCATGCAGACGAACGTAGCCGGCATCTACGCCGCCGGGGATGTGGCGGAATCCGCTGACTGCGTGACGGGGGAGCGGACGGTGAACGCCATCCAGCCCAACGCCGTGGACCAGGCCCGGATCGCGGCCCTGAACATGGCGGGCAGGACGGCTCTGTCCAGAGGCACCTTCGCCTTCAACGTCCTGGACACGCTGGGGCTGCTGTCCTATTCCTTCGGGGCGTGGCAGGGGCTTCCGGGAGGAGATTATGCGGAGCTGGTGAACGAAGAGGCCTTCCGCTACCTGCGGCTGGAGTTCCTCGACGACCGGCTGGTGGGCGCCAACGCCATCGGCTTCGTCGAGCACTCGGGTGCCTTGCGCGGCCTCATCGAAGGACGGGTGCGGCTCGGTCACTGGAAAGGGCGGCTCCTGGAGGATCCCACCCAGCTCCTGAGGGCCTACCTGGCCTGTGCCCAGAAGATGGTATGAAGGTTGACCTGAAGCTGTTCGCATCGCTGTCGACGTATCTGCCGCCGGAAGCCCATCGCACCAGCTGTGTGTCGTTGACGGTGGATCCAGGCGCGAGCGTGAAGGACTTGATCGTGCGGTTCCATCTTCCGCCGGAGCTGTGCACGCTGGTGCTCCTGAACGGCACCTTCGTCCCGGCCCAGGAATGGGCGGACCGCATCCTGGTGGAAGGGGATGTCCTCGCCATCTGGCCGCCCGTGGCCGGGGGCTGAAGGTGACAGCCGAAACCCGCCGGTCCTACGAGATGAGCATTGCCCGCGAGGATTTCCTGAGGCTGCTTCCCCTCGCTGTCGGCGGCGTGGATTTCCGTGCCTCCGGGGACGTCTTCTCGCATCAGGAAGGAGATCGAAGGTGGGAGGTCCACCTTGCGGCACGTTCGTCTCTCTCCCTGGGGACCTTGGTTCTGCCTCGACATCAGGTCGAGGTTCGGTTGACCGGGTACGAGCCTTCCGAAGCTCAGGCCTTCCTGAAGCGCTTCGAGCGTCACTTCCAGCGCGGCGGCGGGTGAATTGAAAAGGGCGGCAGTTGCCGCCCTTGCCTGTGGGTCACTTCGGTTCGTATTTCTCAGCGATGGGCCGGATCTCCTCGAGGAAGGCCCGTGCTTCGTCCGCGGTGGGCAGGCTCTTGTCCTGCTCGTGGGCCTTCTGCACCGTGTCCATGGCCTTGCCGATGGCTTCGATGTCTTCGGTGGTGAGCTGGGGGCCGACCTTCACGAGCCGCTCCAGCACTTCCGTGTAGGGCTTCTGCTCTTCCTTGGGAAGCGTGGTTGCCAGCACCATGCCGCCGTAGGCGGCGGCTCCGGCAGCCACCATCTGGCCGGCACCGGCCGTGATGCCGCCCGTGATCCCGCCCTTGCTGATGGCTTCGCCGAGGGCCGGGTTCTCCTTGGAGATCTCCTCGGCCAGCTTCCGCTTTCCGAAGTAGGCGATGGCGAAGGGTGCGGCCACGCAGGTGACCAGGAGGACGAGCAGCAGGCCTCCGCAGCCCAGCAGCACAAAGATGAGCGTCTTGTTGCTTTTCTTCGGTTCAGCCATGGTGGCTCCTCGATTTTGTTGGCATGCGTGCCAGCAGCTTGGCAGGAATGAGGGGGTCTGTCAGCCCTGCTGCTCCTTGTAGACGACATCCACCGCAAGGGCCAGACCCAGCAGCAGGGGCAGTTGCTCCGGGCGCTCGGACTTGACCAGGTACTGGTCGGCATTGGTGAAGACTTCCTTCAACACGCCGGCCCACTTCTTGGTGACCACGCCCACGGGCTGGCCCTGGATGGTGGCGGCGTAGTCCCAGCCCTTCCAGTCCCCTTTGAGCTGACCGATCTCCTGGCCTGAGGGATCGAAGATGATGAAGGCGCCTCCGAGGCTGAACAGCTTGCTGCGCAGCTGGGCCAGGCAGCGCCCCTGCCCATCGAGCACTTCCAGGCGGGTCCGGAGGAATCCGGGGTGTTTCTTGACGCTCAGGACCGCCTGGGGATTCCCGACCGCGTAGACGTTGACCGAAGTCGGGAGCAGGGACTTCTTCACGAGCAGGCGCAGCCATTTGGCCCAGGAGGCCGGCTCGTCCTTGACCTCGCCGATGACCGCCTGGGTGTCGGGATCCAGGAGGTCGTAGGTGTCCCTCAGTTTCATCACGGCGACACGCTCTTTGACGAAGACCTGGGTGCGCTGTCCGAACATGGCAAGACCTCTATTGGGGAAGCACGATTTCCGTGCGGCGGTTGAGGGCGCGGCCTTCCAGGGTGTCGTTGGTGGCCAAAGGGAAGCCGCTGCCGAAGCCCTGGACCTTCAGCCGTGCCTTCGGCACACCAAGGGCCACGAGATGATCTGCCACGGTCTGGGCCCGTGCCAGGGAGAGGGTCAGATTTCGGTTCGGCGTCCCGGTGCTGTCCGTGTGGCCGCACACGTAGATGTCCAGGTTCGTGAAGTGGCGCTTCAGCATCTCCGCCTGGCGCTCGAGCAGCGAAGAGAACTCGGGCCGGAGCTCGGACTTGTCCACGTCGAAGGTGATCCCTTCGCCATAGTCGAAGACCAGGACCTTCGAGAGTCCCAGGGACTTGGCCAGGGGGGAGCGTTCCTTCCCGAAGAGGAAGTGGACCTCCGCCATCTCTGGAGAGATGAAGCGGATCCGCTTTTCCGAGGCATTGGCATCGCCCAGGGAAGCATTGAGCTGCAGCAGGTCCGCGGCGTTCTCCACGGAGATGGACTGGGGCGTGAGCCCCAGGGGACGCTCTTTCAGGGATACCGAGGCCTGGGAAGGGGTGGACAGGATGGACACGGCGAGGCTGGGTTTCAGGTCTTCGACGGGTGGAGGCGTCGGCTGGGGGGCTGGCGGGGTGCAGCCGGTACTCAGCAGTGCGCACATCACAGCGCCAGCGCAGGCGGTGAACAGGCCTTTCATGGCGTCTCCGCAATGAGGATGGCGATGGCGACCACGCCCTCCGTGGGTTGCCCCTGGGCATCCAGGGCCGGCTTGAAGCGGTAGCGCATCCCGGCTTCCTGGGCCGTCCGGGCGCAGGCCGGCGGGACGCTGCCAAGGACCCGGCT
>CAYZND010000385.1:0-3571 GCA_964479495.1 uncultured Mesoterricola sp. | reverse complement strand
CCATCCGGGCCCAGGTCATCAACATCCTCAATCGCCTCAAGGCGGAGCGTGGGCTCACCTACCTCTTCATCGCCCACGATCTCTCCGTGGTCCGCTTCATCTCGGACCGGATCGCGGTGATCTACCGGGGGCGCATCGTCGAGCTCGCGGATGCGGAAGAGCTCTTCAAGGCTCCGCTCCACCCGTACACGCGATCGCTCCTCTCGGCGGTGCCGGTGCCGGACCCGGACATCGAGCAGGGCAAGCAACACATCCCCTACCATCCGGAGATCCATGACTATTCCCAGGTCGGTCCCTCGTGGACCGAGGCTCGTCCGGGGCATTTCGTCCTCGGGACGGCCCAGGAAGTGGCGAGCTGGCTGGAGCAGATGCACCACCCGGTCTGAGACCGGGGATCGGGACCAAGCCCTCCGCGCCGCCGTGTGAGCGGCGCGGAGGGACTGTCTCGCTGCCATCCTGGCCCGGCAGGGCCGGGGCAACGACCCTAGGAGCCGCACCGCATGCCACTTCCCCCCCGTCCCGCGCACCTGAAGGAACACCGGCTCGAAAAGCCCCAGGCGGAGATCCACCGGCCCAGGTTCGGACTCTGCCTCATGGGGGGCGGCATCAAGGCGCCGGACGCGCTCGCCTGGTTTGCGGAGCGGGCCGGCGGGGGCGATGTGGTCGTCCTCGATGTGAAGGATCATGAGGATGAGCTGACGCATCCGGAAAGCACCACGAATGCGCTCTGGCGCACGGGCCGGCTGAGGTCCCTCACGACCCTCATCGTGGATTCCCGGGAGAAGGCCAACGACCCCTACGTGGAAGCCGTGCTGCGCGGCGCGAGCGGGGTCTTCCTGCCGGGAGGCGATCAGACGGCCTACTACGACCGGTGGGCCTCCACCCGGCTGGCCGAGGTGATCAATGAGCGGGCCGCCGAGCGGAGTCTCGCCCTGGGGGGGAGCAGTGCCGGGATGCATTCCCTGGGGTGGCTGGTCCACACTCCCGAAGGAACCGGATCGGTGACTTCGGAGGAGGCCCTTCACGATCCCTTCCTGCCCCCTTCCCAGGTCTTGGACCGGGGCGGGCTGACGATCCGCGACCGCTTCCTGACCGTCCCGTTCATGGAAGACACCATCACGGACACGCACTGGTCCGAGCGCGACCGCCTGAGGCGTTCCATCGTCTTCCTGGCGAGGATCATCCAGGATGGGGTCCGCACCGTGGATGCGTGCCGGCTCATCGCCTGCGACGAAGGCACGGCCTTCTGCATGAGCGAAGACGGGAAGGGCACGGTCATGACCGCGGAAGCCAATCGTTCCGGGGGGGCCTTCTTCATCCGGCCGAATGGCCGCCCGGGTTTGTGTCGGAGCGGAGAGCCGCTGACCTGGCGGGAGCCTGGAGGGGCCCTCACGATCCTTCGGGCGGGGGGCCCTTCCTCGGGCACGGCTGTGTTCGACCTGGTGGCCTGGGAGGGGCGGGACCTGGAAACCTCCCGCGTGAATGTGGAACAGGGGCGGATCATTCGCCTCTAGGGTGCCTTGGGGCCCGCAAGCCCAGCCTGGGAAACCGATTATCAAGAAACCGCGGTACCGGCCGATGGAGGGGCAGCCCTTCCTGACGACTCCATCGGCTCGAGGGTCCTCTCACCGCCGGCCATGAATCCGAACCCCTCGACGCCCTCGCAATCCGCTTTCGCCTGGAAGTGGTTCAACCGGCTGTCCCTTCGGGAAAAGACGCTGGTCATCGGTGCCGGTTTCATCCTGCTGGTGCTGGCGCTGGGGGCCGGCATCCACCGGATGGGCCGCCAGGGTTTCAACCGGGTCGAGGCCCAGCATCTCCATGACCATGTGGTGCGGGTCAACCAGGTCTTCAGCCAGTCCGCCTCGGCCATGGAACGGTACGTCCATGACTATGCGGTCTGGGACGATTCCTACGCCTTCGTCACGCAGCCCAACGAGAAGTATCTGGAGGACAACTTCAGCCGCGATGTGCTGGCCAACCTCCAGGTCACCCACGCCCTGGTCTTCGACAGGAACCTGCGCTTGGTCGCCGGCCGGACCCTCGAGCCGGGCCAGGAAGAGACCAAGGTGGTCGATCCTGCGGTCGTGGAGCAGGTGGTTCCCGTGGTCGCAGACCTCTTCAAGGGCGGGAAGACCTCGCTCTCGGGCTTCCTTCGGATGACCGATGAGGTCTACCTGATCGCGGCCGGGCAGATCTATCCGACCCATAAGAGCCAGCCTGCCAATGGGGTCTTTGTCCACCTCCGACGGGTGGACCGTGCCATGGTCCAGGAGTGGTCCAGCGTGCTCCGCGTCGAGATGGCCCTGAAGGTGGATGCGGACTCCGTAGGGCGGGTCCTGGCTTCCGCGTCGCCGAAAGAGGCGGGCTTGGCCATCCTGGAAGGCACCGCGGACAGCCTGCGCGTGGGGATTCCCGTCCGGGACACCCGCCAAAGGCCCATTGCCGTGGTGGAGACGTACCTCTCCCGGGACATCCAGCAGCAGGCCCGCCACTTCATCACCCTGGTCTGGATCATGCTGTGTGCTGCCCTCCTGGCCATCGGCATTCTCTGGCCCTTGACCATGCGCTGGTTCGTGCTGAAGCGGCTCGAGCAGATCCATGCCTTCGTGGCCATGCTGGGGAGGACGAGAACCCTCACGGACCGACTTCCGGCCAGGGAGGGTGACGAGCTCGATGCCCTGGCGATCGGGGTCAACCAGACGCTGGACGCCCTCGAGACAGAGCAGCGGCTGCGCGACGAGACGGAAAAGGGCATGCTGCGGTTGCAGGAACAGTTGATCCAGGTGCAGAAGATGGAGGCCATTGCCACGATGGCGGGCGGCATCGCCCACGACTTCAACAACAGCCTGAGCGCGATCATGGGTTCCATCGAGCTGATACGGGACGAGCTGCCCCCCGACCATGTCAGCCAGAAACACCTCACGCGGATGCAGAAGGCAGGGTCAGGGGCCTGTGCCCTGGCGAAGCAGATGCTGAACCTGAGCCGGACGGCGCCCATCCAGAAGTCGCCGATCCATCTCGGAGATACCATTTCCGATGTCCTGCGTCTGGTTCGTGCCGGCCTGCCCAAGAACATCGAGATCCAGTTCCTGAACAGTGCCATGGACGATGTCGTCATGGCGGATGCCACGCAGCTCCAGCAGGTGATCATGAACCTGGCCACCAACGCCTCCCACGCCATGGCCAACCAGGCGTCCGGACGCATCGACGTCAGCCTCCGGGAGGTCACCCTGCCCGCCCAGGACAACCGGCAGGAAACACTCACCCTTCAGGCCGGGCCATACATCCGCCTTGATTTCTCCGACAACGGCCATGGCATCGAGAAGGAGATTCTCGGCAAGGTGTTCGACCCCTTCTTCACCACCAAGCCCACGGGCTCGGGAACGGGGCTCGGGCTGGCGGTGGCGCAGGGCTTCGCCGCCCGGCACGGCGGCTCCCTCGGCATTGAGAGCGAAGTGGGGTGGGGCACGACGTTCATCCTGCACCTGCCGAAGCTCAGCCCCGCCGAGGCGTCCTTGGCGCACGGAACCGGGGGCTTGAAGATCCTGCTGGTGGATGACGACACCCA
>CAYZND010000384.1:0-3572 GCA_964479495.1 uncultured Mesoterricola sp. | reverse complement strand
GTTCTTGATCACCTGCTCCTGGTAGGCCTTGAACTCGGGCTTGAGGGCCTCGCCCAGGGCCACGGTCTTGGAGGCGATGACGTGCATGAGCGGGCCGCCCTGGACGCCGGGGAACACGGCGCGGTCCAGGTCCTTGGCGTACTTCTCCTTGCAGAGGACCAGGCCGCCGCGGGGCCCGCGGAGGGTCTTGTGGGTGGTGGTCGTGACGTAGTCCGCGTAGGGCACGGGGCTGGGGTGGTGACCCGTGGCCACGAGGCCCGCGATGTGGGCCATGTCCACCATCATCAGGGCACCCACCTCGTCGCAGATGGCGCGGAAGGCGGGGAAGTCGAAGGTGCGGGGGTAGGCGGAGGCGCCCACCACGATCATCTTGGGCTTGTGCTCCCGGGCCAGGTCGCGGACCTGGTCCATGTCCACGCGCTCGGTGTCCTTCCGGACCTGGTAGCCGATGAACTTGTAGAGGATGCCGGAGCTGTTCAGGGGGTGGCCGTGGGTCAGGTGGCCGCCGTGGGCCAGATCCAGGCCCAGGACGGTGTCGCCGGGCTTCAGAGCCGCGAGGTAGACGGCCATGTTGGCCTGGGCGCCACTGTGCGGCTGGACGTTGGCGTGCTCGGCACCGAACAGCTGCTTGGCGCGGGTGCGACCCAGCTCCTCGATGGTGTCCACGTTCACGCAGCCGCCGTAGTAGCGGCGACCGGGGTAGCCTTCCGCGTACTTGTTGGTGAAGTGGCTGCCCATGACCTGCATCACCGGCCGGGAGACGTAGTTCTCCGAGGCGATGAGCTCCAGGTGGTGGCGCTGGCGCTGGACCTCCAGCTCAAGGGCCTGGAAAACGGAAGGGTCGGCGGTGCGAAGTGCTTCGTACATGGGCATGGGGACACCTCGATATGAATTGACGGCATGATCTCACGACTTTTGGTGTGACGTTGGACAAATTGCAACACCATCGGATGATTTCCATTCAGATTGTGTGCCGTACGCCCAAGGTCGATGCACGGGATGCACCCTGGAAGGGAATTCTGGTTACGTCTTGCGGGTTGTCAGCCTTCGGTGCTGTTCCACATGGAACATGAGACCTGGATCCGCACGGGATCTGCCAAACTGGAGGTACAAGGATCTTCGATATGGCCATTCTTCCCCCTTACGACCTGCCCGAGCTCGAGCACTTCGAGCACCCCCTCTCGAGCCGCTACGCCTCCAAGGCCATGGTGCGGCTGCTGTCGCCTCTCTACCGCATGCGGGTCTGGCGGCGGCTCTGGATCGCCCTGGCGGAGTCCGAGCGGGAGCTGGGCCTGCCCGTGACCCAGGAGCAGATCGACGAGCTGCGGGCCACCCAGGACGACGTAGACCTGGAGGCCATCGCCCGCCACGAGGCGGCCCTGCGCCACGACGTCATGGCCGCCATCTACGCCTGGGGGGATATCGCGCCCAAAGCCCGTCCCATCATCCACCTAGGTGCGACCAGCTGCTTCGCCACGGACAACGGCGACCTGCTCATCTGCCAGGAGGCCCTGAAGCTCCTGAAGTCCCGCCTGCAGGACGTCATCGCCGCCCTGGCGACGTTCGCCGATGCCTGGAAAGACCAGCCCACCCTGGGCTTCACCCACTTCCAGCCCGCCCAGCCCACCACCGTGGGCAAGCGCGCCTGCCTCTGGCTCCAGGACCTCCTCCTGGACCTGGAGGATCTGGAGCACATCATCCGCACGACGCCCGTGCGGGGCGTGAAGGGCGTGACGGGCACCCAGGCCAGCTTCCTGGAACTGTTCGAAGGGGACGGCGCCAAGGTGGACGCCCTGGAAAAGCGCTTCTGCGAGAAGGTGGGCTTCCCGGCGATCCCGGTCAGCGGCCAGACCGCCACCCGCAAGCTGGAGGACCGCATCGGCCAGGTGCTCTGCGGCATCGCCGCCAGCGCTTCCAAGTTCGCCTGCGACCTGCGCCTGCTCCAGCACCTGAAGGAGGTGGAAGAGCCCTTCGAGAAGAAGCAGATCGGCTCCTCGGCCATGCCTTACAAGCGCAACCCCATGCGCTCCGAGCGCATCAACTCCCTGGCCCGCTTCGTACTGGGCCTCGTGCCCTCCAGCTACCAGACCACCGCCACCCAGTGGATGGAACGAACGCTCGACGACTCCGCCCACCGGCGCCTCACCATCTCCCAGGGCCTCCTGGCGGTGGACGCCATCCTGGTGCTCTTCAAGAACGTGGCCACGGGCCTCGTGGTGAACCCGAAAATGATCGAGGCCCGGCTCATGGGCGAGCTGCCCTTCATGGCTGCCGAGGTGATGCTGATGGAGGGTGTGAAGCGGGGCGGCGACCGCCAGGACCTCCACGAGCACTTCCGCGTGGCCTCCATCGAAGCGGGCCGCCGCATCAAGCAGGAAGGGAAGGGCAACGAGCTGCTCACGCTCTTGGCCGCCGATCCCGCGTGGAACATGACCGAGGCCGAGCTGAAGGACCTGCTGGATCCGACCCGCTTCACCGGCCGGGCCGGGGAGCAGGTGCGGGCCTTCCTGGCGAACGAAGTGGCCGCCGCCCTGGCCAACCATCAGGCCGCGGAAGCGGCCGACGTCCGCGTCTGATCTCAAGGTGAACCCATGCTGAAAGTTGCCGTCATCGGCGCCCAGACCCTCCTGGGCCGCGAACTGGTCCAATCCCTGGAACCCCAGGAATGTTCCGTCCTGCCCCTCTCCACAGGTGCCCTCACCCAAGCCGAGGAGGAGGGGGACCTGGTGGTCTTCGCTCCGGAGCCGGCCCTCCTGGAGGGCCTGGACGTCGTGATCCTGGCGGACGCCCCTCAGGTGCCCGGGCTTCTGGAAGCCTTCCCGGGACGGATCCTGGATCTCCGCGAGGAGCCGGATCCCAAGCTGGACCCTATGCCCCTGGCGGGGGAGTGGCCCAAGGGGGTCAAGGCCTTCCGGGGCCGGCCCGCCCTGGAGCAGGTGCTGGCCCTGCTCCCCGGCCTGGTGGATGGCGTGGCGGAGGTCGGCGGCACCCACCTGCGTTCCGTGGCCTGCCTCGGGGACCGCGGACTGGACGGCCTCATGGAGCAGACGGTGGCCGTGCTGAACGGGCAGGATCCCGATACCGAGAAGCTGGGTTACCGGGCCGCCTTCGAGCTCGTGCCCCAGAGCCCCCGGGGCAGCCTCCTGGAGGTGCGCGTCCCCTCCTTCCACGGGGACCTGCTGATCCTGCACCTGCGCGGGAACGACGGCATCGCCCTCGTCCAGAAGGAGGCCCCTGCGGGCGTCCGCTGGACGGACGCCCCGCCCAGCAGCCGCGACGTGGCCGTGAGCAGCGAGCTGCTGGCCCACCTGGTGCTGCAGACCGCGGGGCGCACGGGCCTACTGACCCTGGGCTACGACCCGATCCTGTGGGGGGTCCTCCGTCCCACCCTGCGCCTCCTGGGGCTGGCGCGATGAGCAACGCCTACTGCCAGGCCTTCGAAGCGGGGGATCCCCAGGCCATCGCGGCCATGGAGGAGCTGCCCCTCTGGTCCGCGCCCTTCGGCCTCGCCCTGCTGGAGACGGCCAGGCTCCTGCCGGGCATGAAGGTCCTGGACCTGGGCTGCGGCACGG
>CAYZND010000383.1:0-3572 GCA_964479495.1 uncultured Mesoterricola sp. | reverse complement strand
GTTCATGGCCTGGGCCCAGGCCAAAGGACCTCCCCCGGTGCGGACCTGCGCTTCGAAGAAGGTCTTGACCATGGCGGAGATGAGGGCGGCGGTCACGCCATGGCCGCTCACATCCGCGATGAGCAGGGCGACGCCCCCGTCCTCGGTGGGCAGGACGGCATAGATATCGCCGCCGATGCCTTCGGCCGGCAGGTAGCGGTGGGTGTAATGGATTCCCGCAGCCCGACCGGGGAGGGGGGGCAGGAGGCCCATCTGGAGGCGCGCGGCCAAGGAGAGCTCGGCCGTCATGCGTTCCTGGAAGCGCATGAGCTCCTGGTTCTGCCGCTTGATCTCCTTCTGCATGGCGATAAGCCGGAAGGCGGACTCCACCTTGGCCATCACCTCCTGGGCATGGAAGGGCTTGGTGATCATGTCGTCGGCACCCAGGTTCAGACCGCCGATCTTGGAGGCGCTACCGTCCAAGGCGGAGACGAGCACGAAGTAAATGTCCCGGGTCGCCGCGTCGCCCTTCACGATACGGCAGAGCTCATCGCCGGCGAGCTCGGGCATACGCAGGTCCGACAGGATGAGGTCCGGCTGCAACTTGGCCATCTCGTCCAGGGCCTGGCGACCGTTCTCCGCCAGCAGCACCTGATATCCGGCCCGCTTCAGATAGAAGCCCAGGATGTCCCGGATCTGTGCCTCATCGTCGACGACCAGCACCACGCCTTTGGTCATGGGAGGCCTTTATGTCTTGGGGCCCGGCGGGCGGATCAGGCTCCGCGGAGCGCGTCCTGTTCCGTGGCGAAGATGGAGAAGTAGTTCGTCAGGTTGGTCTGGTCGAAGGTCTTCTTCACCTGGGGGGGCAGGCCGCAGAGGTGGAGCTTGCCATTGTTCTTGTCCACGCTGTTGCGCGCGGCCACCAGCAGGCCAAGCCCCGAGGAATCAATGAAGTTCACACCCTCGAGGTTGATGACCAGGAGCTTGGGCTGCTGGGTGGTCACCGTGTCCCGGATGACGTCTCTCAGTTGGGCCGTGACCTCGAAGTTGACCTTGCCTTGAATGGTCACCACCGAGGCGTTGCCTTCCTGACGGGTCTGGATGTTCAACATGGGGCCTCCTGCGCCGCGATACCTTGCAAGACACGTCTCCGGGCGGCCTCTTTCTGCCGAAGCTTGTATTCAGCATGGGATGCCGGTCCAGACAATATACTCTCGAATCCCGTTCGTTCCATCACTTGTACTTCGTGTGCAAAAAAGAAAGTAAACTCGTCCTGCGCTTGGATCAACTCGGGAATGTGAAGCAGATCTCCCATTTCGGGCTTCCCCATGGCCAGGAGCCTGGACTGGATTTCCTCGAGCGCTGAAACGGCCGGACTGGGCAGCCGGATCAGGGTCTGGGCGGTGAACTGCACGGCGGAATAGCTGCTGCTGCTGAAGGGATTGCTCACCGGCCGCTCGACCCGGAAGGTCAGGTGGGACAGGAGCTCCTCCCGATCTTTCGGCGCCATCTGGTCCAACGTGAATCCTGGCGGAAGCTGCGCCATCCAGCGCTCCAGGGCGGGCACATCCACCATGAGGTTCCGGGTGCGGGAGGGCTTCACATGGGCCGCCATGAGCACATGGTGGTCCAGGAGGAAGCGGAGCACGGCCAGCACCCCGAGCAGGTCTTCGGCCACCAGCCGGATGCCGATCTGATCGTAGATGGTCTCGGCCACGTTCTCCGGCTTGTGGAGGAGCTTCAGGAGCATGGACACCCGGTCCTTGCTCTCTTTGCGCTTCATGGACAGCAGGGGCACCTCGTACTGGCCCTTGAGCATCCAGCCCCCGTTGGCCGTGGGGACCAGGTAGCGCTCGTAGCGGTCGAAGATCTGCTGCTGGATCTCGGGCAGGAAGCGCAGGTAGACGTTGTTGTCCAGGTGGATGAGGGTGTGCATGACCCGCAGCAGCGCGCAGCTCCACCGGGCCCGCTCGCCCATGGGCCGCTCGGAGGCCCACACCAGCAGATCCAGGGGATCCTGGAGGTCGAAGAACTCTCCCGGCAGATCCAGCCCGGTGCCCTCCAGGATGACCTCCTCCATGAAGGAGAGCGCGTCCTCGAAGACGTTCACCAGATGATCCCGCTGGGTCGGGATCTCGACGTCATACCCATAGTTCAGCGTGAACTCCCGGGCCTGGCGCAAGTCCGGGAGCTGGACCCCCCGCTGGTCGATGAAGGACCCGCCGCTCAGGATCACCTGGGTGATCTCGGAAGGAAGGGGGAACAGGGGGTGCGTCAGCATGGGCTCTGGCAACTTGATCGGCATCTTTCCTGATTCCTGAAAAAAGGGGTGCCGATCGGCACCCCTTTCCTGGATCGTGTGCGTTGAGCGGGCTTACTTGACGGCGAAGGCGGCCACGAGGACGTAGATCACGAGGGCTTCGATGAGGGCCAGGCCGATGATCATGGTCGTGCGGATGTTGCCGGCGGCCTGGGGGTTGCGGGCGATGCCTTCGCAGGCGGCGACCACGGCCTTGCCCTGGGCCATGCCGCAGCCGGCGGCCGCGATGGCGAGGGAGAGGTGGGCCAGGAACTGACCTTCGAAGAGGCTCTTGGCCGGGGCGGGAGCGCCCTGGGCGAAGGCCGCCATGGTCAGGGTGAAGAGGAAGGCGGTGAGCAGGAACTTCTTCATGGGAAACCTCGAAAAAGGGGGACGCGGGGTTCGGAATCCCGACGCCCGGTTGGGCTGGATCGGACGCGATGGACGGGCTTGGCCCGGGCTTCGCGTGGGGGTCAGAGGGGGGACGAAGAGCGAGCCGCGCGAGCGGGCGGTCCCCCCTCGACTGTCAATGTTCGTGGGCCACGGCGCCGGAGATGTAGATCACCGTCAGCATCACGAAGACGAAGGTCTGGATGAGCCCGAAGAAGAGGCCCATGAGCATCATCGGCACCGGGAGCAGGAAGGGCATCAGGCCGAAGAAGATGAGGGAGACCACGTGCTCGCCGGCGATGTTGCCGAAGAGGCGGAGGGAGTGGCTCAGGATGCGGGAGAAGAGGCCCAGGACTTCCAGGGGCCACATGAGGATCCAGAGGAACCAGACGGGACCGGCGAAGTGGCCCAGGTACTTGCCGACCCCGTGCTCCTTCATGCCGTGGAAGTTGTAGTAGCCGAAGACCACCAGGGCGCAGCCCAGGGTGACGTTCCAGTTGGCCGTGCCCGAGGGCATGCCGGGGACCAGGCCGAAGAGGTTGTTGAGCAGCACGAAGAGGCCGATGGTGCCCACCAGGGGCAGGTAGCGCTCGGAGTGGTGGGCGATGTTGTCGGAGAGCATCTCCCGCAGGAAGGTGACGGCGTATTCCATGACCTGCTGCAGGGGGCCGGGGATGACGGCCATCTTCCGGCGCACCAGCCAGACGATGAGCATGGTCACCAGGGCGGCCAGGACCGCCGCCACCAGGTGGTCGTAGCGCTCCAGGATCGAGAGCGGGACCCCGCGGGCGAAGCCAGGATCGGAATGTCTCGGCAGGTGCAGCAGCCATGTCAGGAACACGGAGAGGGCCGATGCGTGATGTTCCATGGTTCATTCCCTCGAGACGACGGGTTCATTCCGGGC
>CAYZND010000382.1:0-3578 GCA_964479495.1 uncultured Mesoterricola sp. | reverse complement strand
GCCCACCGAGCTGCACTCCTGGCAAGCACTGCTTGCCAGAGCCGGCGTTCCCATCGCCTCAGCCCGAAGGGACGGGACCAACCGGGCGCCTGGCGGTGTCACCGGCCTTGCACAACGGCACCACGTTGCACTGCGGCCGCTTCCTTGCCATGCATCCCGGTTGGCCCTCGCCGCGGCACGTGGGATTTTGAAGCCAGGTCCTAAGCGGGCTGCCGTTTCCCTTCGATGCGGGTGGCGAGGCCCAGGGCCATGAAGATGACCGCGAGCCCCAGCGTGAGGCGCAACCAAGCGGCCCGCTCGCCGAAGACCACGAGGGCGACGAGCATGGCCAGGGGAATCTTGAGGTTGTTCATCACCGCCAGCACGCCCGTGTTCACGCGGCGGGCCCCCACGTTCCAGAGGAAGAAGCACAGGCCGGAGGCGATGGCGCCGAGGTAGACCAGCACGGTCATCTGCACCCCGGTGAGCGCCGGGAATCCCTGCTCCAGGACCACGGGAGCCGCCGCCAGAAGGGCCACCAGGGCCGCACCCACGGCACACCAGGCGAAGGCCTGGGGGTTCGAGAGGCGGGACTCCCCGTCCATGGCGCGACGGTACCAGACCTGTCCGCTGGCGAAGCAGAGGTTGGCGGCCTGGATCAGCAGCAGTCCCTTGGCGGAGCCGGTGCCGAGCGCCCCCAGCCCCAGGGTCAGCACCCCCAGGCACAGGGCCGTGCCTGCGGCTGCGAGCACCGCACAGGCGAGGAAGGGCAGCCGGAACCGTTTCTCCAGGGCATCATCCAGCAGGGTCACGTACAGGGGCGTCATGATCGTCGCCAGGGCCGCCTCGTAGGCCTTCAGGGTCCCGAAGGAGCGGGTGTAGAAGTAGTACATGGCCCCGAACTGGATGGCTCCGATGGCCATGAGCACGGCGGCCTTCCGAGCTTCCACCCTGCGCAGGAACGGCGCGAAGACCCCCAGGGTCAGGAACAGGCGGATGCCGTTCACGACATCGGGCGGCACGGTGACCAGGTAGGTCTTGATGAGGCTGAAGGAGGCAGCCCAGATCAGGGAGACGACGAGGAGATAGGCCATGGGAGGATTCTCCCCCGGAGCCGCGCCTGCTTCCACCGAACCGTCAGTTCTCCCGGCGCCGGTCGGTGGCCCTCAGGTCGTCGCGGGATTCCACGAGCAGGTCGCGCACGGTTCCGGCGTAGTCCCTCAGGAGGCCCACGACCCGCGGGTCGGGATGGCCGTGGAGGACGGAGGCCAGCCGTTCCTCCGCCGCCTCCGGGGACACCGTGCCCTCGAAGAGGCGAAGCATGACCAACCGGCAGGCCTCCATGGCCTCCTCGGCCGCCTGCCGGCCTTCGGCGGGAAGCGCGCCGAGCCCTTCCCGCACGGAGGCCTGGGCCCCTGCATGGGCCTTGGCCAACAGTTCACGCACCAGCCGTTTCGTCTTTTCATTCATGGATTGGATCAGGGAAAAACCGTCCTCCCCATAAAAGACAGGGTTCGAACAGACCCCTACCAGGGATCCAGGACCCCCTTGCCGGCCTGGGCGTGCTTCAGCGCCCGCAGGCCGATGTCCGCCCGGTGCTGCATGCCGGGCCAGGTGACCTCAGCCAGGGAGGCCTCCACGAGGGCCCGCGCCGAGGCCAGGTCCGAGGCCTTCGTGGCCAGGTTCAGCACCCGCCCGCCGTTGGTGAGCCACTGGCCGTCCTGTTTCCGCGTGCCCGCGTGGATGACCGTCACCGCTGGGTTTCCGATGCGGATGGGCACGTCCTTCTTGGCGGTCTCGGGGTAGCCTTCGGCGGCCAGCACCACGGTGATGGCGCAGCCGGGGTGGAGCTTCACGGACCGGCTTCCCAGGCGTCCCTGGGCCACGTCCAGCAGCAGGGTGGGCAGGTCCTCGTCCAGGAGCTGCATCAGGACCTGGGTCTCGGGATCCCCGAAGCGCACGTTGTATTCCAGCAGCTTGGGCCCCTGTGGCGTCCACATGACCCCCAGGAAGAAGACGCCCCGGGCCTGGAGACCGTCCTTCCGGCAGCCTTCCACCGTGGGCAGCACCAGCTCCGTCCGCAGCCGCTCCAGGTCCGCTTCCGTCAGGAAGGGCAGCGGACCGAAGGCGCCCATGCCCCCCGTGTTGGGGCCCAGGTCGCCCGCGAAGATGCGCTTGTGGTCCTGGCAGGGGGGCAGAATGGCATAGGCCGCATGGTCGCCGTCCACGTCCACCAACACGTGCAGGGACAGCTCCATGCCCACCAGGGGCTCCTCCAGCACCACCGTGCGGGAGGCCTCCCCGAACTGCCCGTCCAGGAAGGCCCGCAGGGTGGCGAGGGCCTCCGGCTCGGAGGTCGCCAGCACCACGCCCTTCCCCGCCGCCAGCCCGTCGGCCTTCAGCACCACCGGGTAGCCGTGCTTCCAGGAACGGATGATGGCCTCGCCCTGTGCGTAGTCCGTGACCGTGTAGTCGGCGGCGCAGGGGATGCCGTGGCGGGTCATGAAGTCCTTGGAGAAGGCCTTGGATCCCTCCAGACGCGCCGTGGCGGCTCCGTGACCGAACACCGGGATGCCAGCCTTCCGCAGCGGGTCCGCCACGCCGGCCACCAGGGCGGCCTCGGGTCCCACCACCACCAGATCCGGCCGCTGGGCTTCGCACCAGGCCGAAATCCCCGCCACATCCTCCACCGCGAGGGGAAGACAGGTGCCCAGCTCCGCGATGGCGTCGCTGCCCGGGGCCGCAAACAGCTCCACCGGCCTGGAACCCGCCTTCAGCTTCAGCGCCAGCGCGTGCTCGCGACCCCCGGACCCGATGAGAAGAATCTTCATGGAACGCTCCTGGTTCCAGTATCCGGGAGGGGGCATCTTGCGGCTACTCCCGGGATCCTCCATCCTGATGGCTTCTCAACTTCACACATAAGGGAATCATGCCATCCGAATCCTCCCCCTACCTTCCTCCTGGCGCACCCCTCGAAAACCCCAGGCACGGACCGATGCCCAACTGGCTGGCTTGGGGTTGCGGGGGTCTCCTTGTGTTCATGGCGCTCATCGGGCTCAGCTGTTTCTTCATGGCCCGAAAGACGATGGAGGTGGGTGAGAAGGACTTTGCCCCCACCTGCGAGCGCTACTTCACGCAGGTTGCCACCGGCAACTATCGGTCCGCCTACGCGGACTTCAGCGATGAGATGCACACCGCCACCAAGGAGGAAGACTATGTCGCCTTCGACCAGGGCATTCACGAGCTGCTTGGGAACCTCCGCGAGAAGTCCATTGTGCATGTCATGACCGGCATCGATCAGAAGGGGCGGTGGGGACGGATCATCTACCAAGGAAAGTTCGAAAAGGGGGAAGGGACCATCCGCTTCGAGCTGCGCAAGGAGGGCACGACCTTCAAGATCCTAGGCCTGAACTACGAGTCCCCGCGCCTGGTGGAGGCCATCAAGGCGCAGGCGCCTCCGGCACCATGACCACCGGCGATAAACCCCCGCTGCACTCACCGTTCCTGAAGTCTTCGCAGCGCGCCAGCCACTCGCCCGTGAGGGCGTGGAGCAGGCCTTCCTGCTCGATCTGCAGGTTGTGGCCTGCCATGTCCAGGAC
>CAYZND010000381.1:0-3581 GCA_964479495.1 uncultured Mesoterricola sp. | reverse complement strand
CATGGACCCTCTGGCGTAGCCCAGCTGTTCCGCCTGGGCGAGGGCGGTGGTCATTGGTCCCTCTCCGAGGGTGTGCCGGTACCAGCCGATGCTGGCGTCCACCGAGATCGTGTCCACACCCCGGTTCCGGAACCACTGGGCGGCCGCGGCGGCGGAGAGCCCCGGTTCGGCGGGCTTGATGAGGGGTGGAGTGATGAAGGCGATGCGGGGCATGTGGGTCGTGACACCAAAGGTCAGAGCAACCACCAATCACACGAATGGGGGGGAATTGCACGCAGAATGACGGCTCTGGGCAGCGGATCACGCGTGTCGGCAAGGAATGACCATCGCAATGCTTGGAGATCGCGGTAAAATCGATGACCTATGTGCGAAGCGATGGCAACGGGTGCCACACGACCTTCGCACGGTCCGTGCTCGAATCGATCCTTTCCCCCTCACCGTGATCAAAGGGAAGCCCATGCCTGAAACCGCCATCACCTTCGACGATGTCCTCCTGATCCCGGCCTACAACCACCATGAATCCCGGCGCATCGTCGAGATCAACATGACCGACAAGACCGGCAAGCTCGCCCTGGACCTGCCGGTCATGACCGCCAACATGGACACCATCACCGAAGACGCCATGGCCAACTTCATCGGCGAGAAGGGCGGCATCGGCGTGCTCCACCGCTTCGGGTCCATCGAGGAGAACCTCGACATGTTCCGGAAGTGCCGCACGAAGGTCTTCGTCTCCGTGGGCACCTCCGAGGCCGAGATGGAGCGCGTTCAGGCCTTGCGCGACGCCGGTGCCCAGTACTTCTGCGTGGACGTGGCCCACGGTCACGCCAAGTACGTCGGCAAGATGATCAAGCGCATGCGCCAGATGCTGCCCAACGAGTGCATCATGGCCGGCAACGTGGCCACCTACGCAGGGGCCGACTACCTGGCCTCCGTGAAGGCCGACATCATCAAGGTCGGCATCGGCCCCGGCAGCGTATGCACCACCCGCATCAAGACCGGTTTCGGCGTGCCCCAGCTCACCGCCATCAAGGAGTGCGCCCGGGCGGACCGCTCCATCATCGCCGATGGTGGCATCCGCACTCCCGGCGACATCGTGAAGGCCCTGGCCTTCGGCGCCGACTTCGTCATGATCGGCGGCATGCTGGCGGGCACGCGGCCCACGCCGGGAGAGCCCATCAAGGACGAGAACGGCAAGCCCACCCACAAGGTCTACCGGGGCATGGCCAGCCGGGAAGTGGCTGAGGACTACATGGGCGGCCTCACCGACTGGAAGACCGCCGAGGGCGTCTCCACCAAGGTTCCCTACCGCGAGGACGAGGACCAGATTATCGCCGACATCGTGGGCGGCCTGCGCTCCGGCATGACCTACGCCGGTGCCAACACCATCCGCGAGCTGCAGCGCAAGCTCAACTACCAGATCATCACGCCCGCCGCCCGCATCGAGAGCCTGCCGCACAAAATGATGATGTAGAAGTTCGTCGTCCATAGGCCCCTGCGAGACGTTTCGCAGGGGCCTTTGTTTACCCCTTCTTCCAGAACCCCCGGTGCAGCTCGGCGATCTCCTCCTCCACTTCGGGGAAGGGGCCGTGTACGAGGATGTCCTTCTGGCTGTGCTGGAAGACGTAGCGGGAGGGGATGTCCATGGTGGGGTTCTCGGCGTGATCCGCCGTGAGTTCCAGCAGCCTTCGCTCGTCCATCCCATAGACCAGGCGCCCGATGTTCGCCCAGTACTGCGTGGCGGCGCACATGGCGCAGGGCTCCACGGTCGTGTAGAGGGTGCAGCCCCACAGGTATTCGGGCGTGAAGTTCATGTCCGCCGTCCGGGCCAGCACGGACTCGGCGTGGTTCACGGTGTCCACGTTCCCCTGCTCCAGGAGGACGGTCTCGTGGTCCGGCGCCACGAGGATCGCTCCAAAGGGGTGATGTCCCATGGTCAAGGCGCGGTGCGCGATGGCATTGGCCCGCCGGAGGTGGCGCACCATCTGTTTCGTGGAAGGCCCGGGTTCTCGGGCGTCCAGGATGGGTCGGCTGGTCATGGGAAGTCTCCCCTGAGGCGTGGGCTTCCGAGTATCCGAAAGACACCCACCCTATGATGGGTAAGAATTTATCGAGTTGAAATAAAAAATTAACCACAATCATGGCCTGCCTGTTAGCTTGATTCCAGCTTGCCGCCCCCGGAGGTCCGCATGAAGAGAACCCTTCTCGCCGCAATCACTGCATTCACCTGCATGGGTGGCCTGTCGGCCGCCCCTGTCTCCAAGGTGCGTGTCGCCCTCATCGTCGAATCCACCGTGGATGACAAGGGCTGGTGCCAGGCGATGCACGACGCGATCAAGACCACCCAGAAGAAGTACGGGAACATCCTGGTGGAGTACAGCTACAGCGAGAAGATGAAGCCCGTGGACGCCGGCAGCGCCGCCCGCCAGTACGCCTCCAAGGGCTACGAGATCATCATCTGCCACGGCGCCCAGTACAAGAACCTGGTCCTGGAGATGGCCGAGGAGTTCCCCAAGACGTCCTTCGCTTTCGGAACGTCGGCGGACATCGGTCCCAAGAACGTCTTCACCTACATGCCCGAGAGCGAGCAGACCGGCTACTTGAACGGGATCATCGCCGGCATGACCACCAAGGCCAACGTCATCGGCAACGTGGGTCCCGTGGACGGCGGCGACTCCGCCCGCTACAACCGCGGCTTCTACCTGGGCATCAAGTCTGTCAATCCCAAGGCTGACGTCAAGCTGGCCTACACCGGCAGCTTCGGTGACTTTGTCAAGGCCGCCGAGCTGGCGCACACTCACATCAAGGCCGGCGCCGACGTGTTGACGGGCGCTTCCCAGCAGGCCACGGGCGCCCTGCGGGCCGTGGCGGAATACAAGGACAAGACGATCTGGTGGGTGGGCCAGGACACGACCCAGCTGGCCATGCCTGAGAGTTCCAAGGTGGTCGCTGCCGCCAGCTACGACTACACGGCGGTGGTGGAGGCCATCATCGCCAAGCGCGAGGCCAAGGTCCTGGGTGGCGAGAACCTGCCCCTGAACTTCGCCAACGGCGGCTTCGTCTACAAGTTCAACGAGAAGGTGGGACCCGTGCTGACCCCCGCCATGCGCAAGGCCGTGGAGAAGGCCCTGGGCGAGATGAAGGCGAACAAGCTGCCCATCGCCTGGAAGGAAGTGAAGTTCTAGGTCCCGCAAGCTCTATTGAAAACCGGCCCCGGGATGCGCATCCGTGCGCTCCGGGGCCGTCGTGACTCACGCATGGGAGTGCTCCATGAAAGCTGCCTCTGAGCCCATCCAAGCGCTCGAACTGGCCGGCATCACCAAACGTTTCCCCGGAATCCTGGCCTGCGACAACGTCAACCTCCAGGTGAAACGGGGCGAGGTCCTGGCGCTGGTGGGGGAGAACGGGGCGGGGAAGTCCACCCTGATGAACATCCTGGCAGGGCTTTACCATCCGGATGCGGGGACCATCTCCATCAACGGCGAGCCCGTCCACTTCAAGACGCCCAATGATGCCTTCGCGCGCGGCATCGGCATGGTGCACCAGAACTTCATGCTGGTGCCCAACATGACCGTGGCAGAGAA
>CAYZND010000380.1:0-3587 GCA_964479495.1 uncultured Mesoterricola sp. | reverse complement strand
CTCCTTCGGTGGCGCCCAGGTGAGCCGTACCTTCTATGCCGGGGGCCAGACGGGCCAGCAGCTCCTGTTGGGCGCGTACCAGGCCCTGGAACGGCAGATCGGCCTGGGCACCGTGAAGATGTACACCCGTCACGAGATGCAGGAACTCATTGTCGTGGACGGCGTGGCCAAGGGCATCGTGACCCGGGACATGATCACGGGCGAGATCACCACCCACCTCGGCGATGCCGTCATCCTGGCGACAGGCGGCTACGGCAACGTGATGTACCTGGCCACCTATGCGAAGGGATGCAACACCTCCGCCATCTGGCGGGCCTACAAGAAGGGCGCTGCCTTCGGCAACCCCTGCTACACCCAGATCCATCCCACCTGCATTCCCGTCACCGGCGACCACCAGAGCAAGCTGACGCTGATGTCCGAGAGCCTGCGCAACGATGGCCGCATCTGGGTCCCCGCCAAGCAGGGGGACAAGCGCGCCCCCGGGCAGATTCCCGAGAACGAGCGGGACTACTACCTGGAGCGAAAGTATCCCTCCTACGGAAACCTCGCCCCCCGGGACATCTCCAGCCGCGCCGCCAAGCAGGTCTGCGACGAGGGTCGTGGGGTCGGGACCACGGGCCTGGGCGTCTACCTCGACTTCTCCGAGGCCACCCAGCGCCTGGGCGCCAACAAGATCGAGGAGAAATACGGCAACCTCTTCGAGATGTACGAGCGCATCACCGGCGAGGATCCCTACAAGATCCCCATGCGCATCTACCCGGCCACCCACTACACCATGGGCGGCCTTTGGGTGGACTACAACCTCATGAGCACCATCCCAGGCCTCTTCGTGCTGGGGGAGGCCAACTTCTCCGACCATGGTGCCAACCGCCTGGGGGCTTCCGCCCTCATGCAGGGGCTGGCCGACGGCTACTTCATCATCCCCTACACCCTTGGAGGCTACCTGGCGGGCATCAAGCCCGGCACCCGCCCGGGTGCGGACAACCCGGCCGTCAAGGAGGCCGAAGCCGCAGTCAAGGCCCGCGTGGATCGCTTCCTCTCCATCAACGGTAAGGAGACGCCCACCCACTACCACCGGGAACTGGGCAAGCTCCTCTGGGAATACTGCGGCATGGCCCGCAACGACGCCGGACTCAGGAAGGCCCTGCAGCTCATACCGGAGCTGCGCGAGGAGTTCTGGAAGAACGTGAAGGTGCCCGGCAGCGGGGCCGATGTGAACCAGACCCTCGAGCTGGCGGGGCGCGTGGGCGACTTCTTCGAACTGGCCGAGCTGATGTGCCGGGACGCCCTGGAGCGCAGGGAGTCCTGCGGCGGCCACTTCCGCGAGGAGTGGCAGACACCCGATGGAGAAGCCCTGCGGGACGACGAGAACTTCTGCCACGTCGCCGCCTGGGAGTACACCGGCGAAGGCAAGGCCCCCACACGGCATGTGGAGCCCCTGGCCTTCGAGCACACCCACCTCGCCGTCCGCAGCTACAAGTAGGAAGCCACCATGTCCGAGAACCTGCTCAACCTCACCCTGCATGTCTGGCGCCAGAAGAATGCCCAGGACCCCGGTCGGTTCGTGGAATATGCCGCCAAGGGCATCAGCACCGAGATGTCCTTCCTGGAGATGATCGATGTCGTGAACGAGGACCTGATCCGCAAGGGAGAGGAGCCCATCACCATCGACCACGACTGCCGCGAGGGCATCTGTGGCCAGTGCGGCATCGTCATCAATGGTCGGCCCCACGGCCCCAGGGAGCGCACCACCACCTGCCAGCTCCACATGCGCAGCTTCAAGGACGGCGATGACATCACCCTGGAGCCCATCCGGGCCAAGGCCTTCCCGGTCATCAAGGACCTGATGGTGGACCGGGGGGCCTTCGACCGCATCATCTCCGCGGGTGGTTTCATCACGGCTCCCACCGGCTGCGCTCCGGACGCCAACGCCATCCCGGTCCCCAAGGAGAAGGCCGACCTGGCCTTCGACGCCGCCGCCTGCATCGGCTGCGCCGCCTGCGTGGCCGCCTGCCCCAACGCCAGCGCCATGCTCTTCATCTCCGCCAAGATCAGCCAGCTGGCCTTGCTGCCCCAGGGCCAGCCGGAGCGCTACACGCGGGTCCGGGACATGCTCACCCAGATGGACGCCGAGGAGTTCGGCACCTGCACCAACCATGGCGAGTGCGAAGCCGCCTGCCCCAAGGGCATCAAGCTGGAGAACATCGCCCGCATGAACCGGGACTTCATCAAGGCCAGCCTCACCTATCGGCCCAGCACGGGTTCTACCGGTGGAGCTGGCTGAAGACCGGCCAGTCCACCGAATACCCGACCGGCCTCCTGACGCTTTTTAAAGGTGTCCGGAGTCCCTTACGATGAATTCCTTGTGCCCCCATGTCCGGTCAGGAGTTCAACGATGCGAATCCATTGGGCATTCTTGGAATCCCTCTGCCTGGCAGCCCTCCTTTCCCTCCCTGCCCTTGCAGACACGCTGACGCTAAAAGCCGACAACTGGATGCCGTTCAGCGGCGACGGGAAGGCGGAAACCGGCTATCTGCTGGATATTGCCCGGGCCGTCTTTGAACCCCTGGGGCACAAGGTGGTCTATGCGACGGGTCCCTGGGACCAGGCCGTGGCCGAGGGCCGAAGCGGAAAGTGCACCGGCATCCTTGGCGCCTCACCGGAAGACGCGCAGGACTTCATCTATCCTTCCGAGGAACAGGGCACCAGCGTCCAGCTCTTCTGCGTGAGGAGCGGGTCCCCTTGGAAATATGCGGGAGTCGGCTCCCTGAAGGCCATCAAGCTCGGAATCATCAAGGACTACACCTACTTCCAGGAGCTGGACGACTACATCAAGGCCAATCCCTCCGGCGTGCTGATCACGACCGGAGACGATGCCCTCAAGGGCAACCTTCTGAAGTTGGTCCAGGGCGAACTGGGCGCCGTGGTGGACGACCGATCGGTTCTCAAGTTCACCATTGCGAAGATGAATCTCCAGGGGAAGGTTCAGATTGCTCTGGCCACTGCCGACGTGGTCAAGCCCTCGAAGCTCTATATCGCCTTCTCGCCGAAGAATCCCAAGTCCCAGGACTACGCCCGGATCCTCTCGGAAGGCATGGCAACCCTCCGTAAGAGCGGTCAGCTCCAGAAGATCCTCGCGAAATACGGGCTCACGGACTGGAAGTAGGCTCCCTCAGCGCTCGAGGCCTGGCCCCATGATTCCCCGGATCCGCTCCCGCCGCAGGGTCCAAGGTGTTTTGTCCCGCTCCGGTGCATCGAGCCGCACGACACGGATATCCCGCTGGATGGTCCTGTCATTGCGGACTTCGTGCCAGTTGTTCTCGGTCCAGAGCGGCTTGTAGCCCACGTTCTCAAGGGTGACCGAGCCGGTATTCCGTTGCACGAAGGTGGCCACCAGTGCCGCTCCATCCCGCTCGTCCCCTTCGCTGAGGGGCATGCCCGCTGGCGCGTACACCCGGTTCTGGTTGCTGATGAAGTTCCCCAGGGAATAGGCCACGGCCACGGGGCGTCCACCCTGTTCAAGCGTCTCCAGGGGCTGCAGGACGTGGGGATGGTGGCCGATGATCAGGTCCGCCCCTGTCTCTTAT
>CAYZND010000379.1:0-3593 GCA_964479495.1 uncultured Mesoterricola sp. | reverse complement strand
TGGGAAAAGTCTACCAGAGGCGTCCCTTCAGAGTTCATGTCCACCCGTCTCTCGACCGTTGAAAAGGAGGATCCATCTCGGCGTTCCTCTGGGAGGGCGGCATGACGGAAGCCATCGTGAAGGAATTGAGGAAGTTCCTGGCTCCGGAGTTCGTTTTCGGCCCTGGGGCCCGCTTCCTGGTGGGCAAGTACGCCGGCAAGCTGGGCGCCCACCGGGTGCTGCTGGTCTCGGACCCCGAGGTGCTGGCGGCAGGCTGGGCGGAGGAGGCCAAGCAGCTGCTGGAAGAAGAGGGCCTCGAGGTCCATCCGTTCCTGGAGGTCTCGCCCAATCCCCGGGACCACCAGGTGATGGCGGGGGCGGAGCACTACCATGCCACCGGCAGCGACTTCATCGTGGCCGTGGGCGGGGGCAGCCCCATGGACTGCGCCAAGGGCATCGGCATCGTCGCCATCAACGGCGGGCACATCCTCGACTACGAAGGGGTGGACCGGGTACCCGTGCCCATGCCGCCCCTGATCTGCATCCCCACCACGGGCGGGACTTCCGCGGACGTCTCCCAGTTCGCCATCATCACCAACACCGCTGAAAAGGTGAAGATCGCCATCGTCAGCAAGACCACGGTCCCCGACCTGGCCCTGATCGATCCCGCGACCCTCCTCACCATGGATCCCTACCTCACGGCCTGCACGGGCATGGACGCCCTGGTCCACGCCATCGAGGCCTATGTCTCCAACGCCAACGCCCCCATCACCGACCTCCACGCCCTGGAAGCCATCCGGCTCGTCTCCACCCACCTCCGGGCTTCCGTGGCGAAGCCCGACGACTACGTCCTGCGCAGTTACATCATGCAGGCGAGCCTGCAGGCCGGACTGGCCTTCTCCAACGCCAGCCTGGGCTGCGTGCACGCCATGGCCCACAGCCTGGGAGGGTACAAGGACCTGCCCCACGGCGAGTGCAATGCCCTGCTGCTGCCCCATGTGATGGACTTCAACTTCCCGGAGGCCCCGGAGCGGTTCCGCCGCATCGGCGAGGCCATGGGCCTCGATCTCCGGGGCCTGGGCGACGGCGAGTGCCGGAGCCGCCTGATCCAGCAGGTGCTGGACCTGCGGCGGGAGTGCCGGATCACGGGCGGCCTGGGCGATCGGGGGGTCCGGACCGATGACGTGAGCCACCTGGCAGCCAAGGCCATCGAGGATCCCTGCAACGCCACCAACCCCCGACCCCCCACCGTGGGCGACCTGAAGGCGATCTTTTCGGAAGCCTTGTGATGAGCGGAACCCAGGACTGGAAGCAGATGCGGGAGCGCATCATCGGGCTGGGGGAGGAATCCTCCCGCAAGAGCTTCTACCCCGAGCTGCAGCAGAGGCTGGCCCAGCTGGAGGACGCCCGGGAGGAGCTGCGCCGCTCCAGCGAGAACCTGCGCACGGTCTTCAATGCGATCCCGGACGCCATCTTCATCTGTGACGCCACCTGGAAGGTGCAGGAGGTCAACGACGCCGCCCTGGCCATGTTCGGCGTCACGTGGGAGAACTTCCACGCTCATTCGCCCTTCGACTTCACCCACCGGGAAGGCCTTCCCGCGCCCGAGGAGGGGCTCCGACTCGCCAGGGAACGACTCACGCGGGAAGGCCACTTCCTCCTGGAATGGACCGCCCGCCGGCCTTGGGACGGAAGCCCCTTCGAGGTGGAAGGCTCCCTCCGGTGCACCCAGTGGCACGGCCAGGAAGCCTACATCGTGGTGGTGCGGGACGTGACCGAGCGCAAGCGCCTGGAGAGCATGCTGCGGCAGTCCCAGAAGCTGGATGCCCTGGGCCAGCTGGCGGGGGGCATGGCCCACGACACCAACAACATGCTGGGCGTCATCCTCGGCTACGCCGACCTGCTGGAGGAGAAGCTCGCAGTGGATCCCCAGGCCCTGGCGGACCTCGGCCAGGTGCGCAAGGCCGCCCTGCGTTCCAGCGACCTCATCCGCCAGCTCCTGGCCTTCGCCCGCAAGCAGACCATCCAGCCCCGGGCGGTGGACCTGAACGCCCTGGTGGAGGACACCCAGAAGATGCTCCGCCGCCTCATCGGCGAGAACATCGCCCTCGTCTGGAAGCCCGCCACCGTGCTGGGAAAGGTCTGGGTGGATCCCAGCCAGATCGATCAGGTGCTGGCCAACCTCGTGGTGAATGCCCGCGATTCCATTGAAGGCAGCGGCACCATCACCCTGGAGACCCACGCGCTGGACGTGGACGAAAGCTACTGCCAGGGCCATCCCGATGCGGCCCCCGGCCGCCATGTCTGCCTCTCCGTGTCCGACACGGGAAGGGGCATGACCCCCGAGATCGTCGCTCGCATCTTCGAGCCCTTCTTCACCACCAAGGAGGCCGGCCGGGGCACCGGCCTGGGACTCGCCACGGTCTACGGCATTCTGAGGCAGAACGGTGGCTTCATTTCCGTCCAGAGCGAGCCTGGGCTCGGCAGCACCTTCCGCCTGGCCTTCCCCCTCCACCAAGCCGAGGAGCTGGAAGGGACCGAGATGGAGGTCCAGGATGCCCTGCCGGTGGGCTCCGAGACCCTCCTGCTGGTGGAGGACGAGGAGGACCTCCTGACGCTGGAGCGGACCATCCTCGCCGGAGCAGGCTACCGCGTGATTGCCACGTCGAGCCCCCGGGAGGCCCAACGCCTCGCTCACCGGGAACGGGAGGACCTCGCCCTGCTCGTCACGGATCTGGTGATGCCGGAGATGAATGGCTGGGAGCTGCACCAATGGGTAAGCCTCCTGTGTCCGGGCATCCGCTCGCTGTTCATGTCGGGCTATTCCTCGGACACGGTGCGCCTCGAGCAGGTCCTAGGCCCCGACCGGGACTTCCTGCAGAAGCCCTTCACCCGTGCGGATCTCCTCCGGAAGGTGCGCCAGGTGCTCGATGCCCAGACCTGAAACTTCATCCCCAGGGCAGGACCGACGATGAACCTGGCAGGTCCTTGTCCAAAAAAGACTTGAACGTTTGATCCCTTGGCGGCGTCCCATTGGAGAAGCCCCCCCGGTTCGGGTGGATAATCCAGCATTCCCCGCAGAGGTAACGCATGCACCTGTTCGACCGTGTGTTCCGCCTCGTGCTGCCCCTCGGAGCGGTCGCGGTGCTCGGCACCGTGCTGGCCGTGGGCTGGATCACGCAGCCGGACCGCTACGCCAAGGGCTATGCCCCACAGCAGCCCATCCCCTTCTCCCACCAGCTCCACGCGGGCTCCCTCAAGATCTCATGCCAGTACTGCCACACGGGGGTCACGAAATCACGGGCCGCGGGCGTGCCCAGCCTCGAGACCTGCATGGGCTGCCACAAGGTCACCCGCACGGACCGCCCCGCCATCCAGCAGATGACCAAGCTCTTCAACGAGGGCGGGACGATCGCCTGGAAGCGGGTGCACACGCTGCCCGACCATGTCTTCTTCGACCACCGGCCCCACGTGAACGGCGGCATCGCCTGCCAGACCTGCCACGGGGAGGTCCAGACCATGCCGGTCCTGCGGCGGGAGATGTCCATGCGCATGTCCAACTGCCTGGCCTGCCACCGGGAGGCGCCCAACCTGCCTGAGCCCGGTGCTCCCGT
>CAYZND010000378.1:0-3609 GCA_964479495.1 uncultured Mesoterricola sp. | reverse complement strand
CAGGCGGCCATGGAGCAGTCGCTGGAGATGGCCCGGCAGGAGTGGGTGGTGGCCACGGCCCTGGCCGCGGCCACATCCGTTGCGGGTGCCGAGCAGGTCGATGGCGACTGCCGGCCCGTCCTCGCCTCGGAAGACTTCGGCGCCATGCTGCGCCTCGTGCCCGGCAACTTCATGTTCCTCGGCAGCGGCATCGATGCCCTGCCCCTCCACAACCCCTGCTTCGACTTCAACGACCGCCTGCTGGTGCCCGGTGCCCGCTATTTCGCGGCCGTCGCGCGCCTGGGGCTCCAGGCCTGACCCTTTCCCAAGGAGGACGCATGTCCCGCATCGTCAAGTCCATCAACGAGCCCGTGCTCAAGCGCACGGCCCAGCGCTGCAAGGAGCGGGGCATCGTCATCCCCACCTTCAAGCAGATGAGGAACCCCGACACGGCCCCCGACAGCATCAAGGCCAAGCTCAAGGGCGTGGGCCTCTGGGACGTGCATCCCGCCAACCTCTTCCGCATCACCTGGAAGAACGACCCGGCCACGGGCCTCTTCGCCGGTCCCAACTTCCTGGAGATCCCCAAGGAGATCACGGGCATCAAGGCCCGCGTCATCGGCCTCGTCGGGAAGTTCTTCCCCACAGGCGCCCACAAAGTCGGCGCGGCCTTCGCGTGCCTCGTGCCCCGCCTCGTGAGCGGCGAGTTCGATCCCGAAAAGCACAAGGCCGTCTGGCCCAGCACCGGAAACTACTGCCGCGGCGGCGCCTTCGACTCCGCGATCCTGGGCTGCACGGCCGTGGCCATCCTGCCCGAAAACATGTCCAAGGAGCGCTTCGAGTGGCTCGGAAAGATCGGCTCCGAGGTCATCGCCACCCCCGGCTGCGAGTCCAACGTGAAGGAGATCTACGACAAGTGCTGGGAGCTGAAGAAGGATCCCATCCATGTGATCTTCAACCAGTTCGAGGAGTTCGGTAACCCCATCTGGCACTACAACGTCACCGGCCCCGCCATGGAAGAGGTCTTCAACGGACTGAAGAACGAGAAGACGCGCTTCGCGGGCTACGTGAGCGCCACGGGCAGCGCAGGCACCATCGGCGCCGGCGACTACCTCAAGAAGCAGTTCCCCGGGGTGAAGGTCATCGCCACCGAGGCCCTGCAGTGCCCGACCCTGCTCATGAACGGCTTCGGCGACCACCGCATCGAGGGCATCGGCGACAAGCACGTGCCCTGGGTCCACAACGTCCGCAACACCGACGCCGTGGCCGCCATCGATGACGAGGACTGCATGCGCATCCTCCGTCTCTTCAACGAACCCGAAGGCAAGAAGTTCCTGGCCGCCGCCGGCGTCGCCCAGCCCACCATCGACAAGCTCGGGCTGCTGGGCATCAGCGGCATCTGCAACATGCTGGCCGCCATCAAGGCCGCCAAATACTGGGAGCTGGACGAGAACGATGTGGTCTTCACCATCTTCACGGACAGCGCCGAGATGTACCAGTCCCGCCTGGGCGAACAGACCGCCGAGCACGGCGCCTTCACGGCGGTGGACGCCGCCCGCACCCACACCGGCAGCCTGGAGCGCCAGGCCGTGGACCACTTCAAGGAGCTGACCTACACCGACCGGAAGGCCATCCACAACCTGAAGTACTACACCTGGGTCGAGCAGCAGGGGAAGACCTACGAGGAGATCTGCGCCCAGTGGGATCCCGAATACTGGCGCGAGCTCTTCGAAGAGGAAGTCGCCCACTTCGAGAAGCTCATCGAGACCTTCAACGCGGAAGTGGCCCGCGCCTGAGGCAAACTGGAAGGAGGCCCGCAAGGGCCTCCTTCCTTCTTCCGGAGAACCCCATGACACGCCAAGCGATCACCGCCGAGGGCGCCGCCGCCGTCGGCCCCTATTCCCACGGCGTCCGCGCCGGGGAGCTCGTCTACTTCTCGGGCCAGACCCCCCTGGACCCCGCCACGGGCAAGCTGCTGGAGGGCGGCGTCCCGGCCCAGACGGAGCAGTGCTTCAGGAACCTGTTCAACGTGCTCAAGGCCGCGGGCCTGACCCCGGACCACGTGGTGAAGGTCAACGTCTTCCTTACGGACATGGCGGACTTCCCGGCCATGAACGAGGTGTACGCGAGGCAGTTCGCCAAACCCTTCCCCGCCCGCACCACCATCGGCGTGGCTTCGCTGCCCCTGGGCGCCCGCATCGAGATCGAGATGATCGCCCGCCAGGGCTGAGGAAGACGCATGAAGGAACTCCCCGGCCTCATCGACGCCATCGCAGCCCTTCGGGAGCCCGCGGTGCTTGCGACCCTCGTGCGGGTGAAGGGCAGCTCGTACCGCAAGCCAGGCGCCCGCATGCTCTTCAACGCGGAAGGGCTCCAGAAGGGGCTCATCAGCGCAGGCTGCCTGGAGACCGATGTCCTCGCCCGGGCGGAGTCCGTGCTGGCCGGGGCCAGGCCCAAGCTGGCGCTCTACGACATGGGAAGCGACCTGGACCTGGTCTGGGGCACGGGCATGGGCTGCGAAGGCAGGGTGGAAGTCCTGCTGCAGCGGGTGGAACCCGGTCCAGCTCCCGCCTGCCTGAAGCACTGCGCAGAGCTGCTGGCAGCTCGGAAGCCCGGCGTGTTGGCCACGGTGTTCGAGGTTCGGGGCCAGGGGCCTGCGCAGACCGGGGAGCAGTTTTTCTTTTCCGAGGACGGGGAAAGCCTCCTCCCGGAAGATCCGGACCTGAAGAACCGACTGATCGAGGCCGCCCGCGCGGCCCTGCTCCGGGGCGCAGCGACCGCCGCGACCGTGATCCTGGCGCAGGGGGAACTGGAGGTCCTATTGGAGCCGGTACTCTCGCCCTACGCCCTCTGGATCTGCGGCGCCGGCGAGCACGGACGGCCCCTCGCACGCCTGGCCAAGTCCCTGGGCTGGTTCGTGGGGATCGTGGACCATCGGCCGGCCCTGGCCACCCCCGAGCGCTTTCCCGAGGCCGATCGCATCGTGGTGGGCCATCCGCCCGCCGTCCTGGAGGGCCTTCCCTTCGACCGCCGTAGCGCAGCCCTGGTCATCAGCCATGTGTATGAGCCGGACCGACGCATGCTGGCACGTCTGCTGGAGATGCCCCTGGCCTACGTCGGGCTGCAGGGCAACCGCAGGCGCTGCGCCAAGCTCCTGACGGAGATCGCCGAAGCGTCGGGTCCCTTGAGCGAGGACCAGCAGTCCCGGCTTTACGCCCCCGCGGGGCTCGATCTTGGCGCCGAAGGACCCGAGGCCATCGCCTTGTCCATGCTTGCCGAGGTCCAGGCCGTGTTGACGGGCTTCCCGGGTGGCCATCTCCGGGACCGGGAAGGCCGCATCCGGAACGTGGATCCTAGGAGCGTGTCCAAGTAAGCGGAAGGAACCGCGTTGAGGGCAAAGGGGTTGGAGGCAAGGCGGAGGGCGCAGCGCGGTGCGGGCACACCGTGCAAGCCCGACAACGCGGCATACAAGCCCTTTGCTCTCAACCCTTCGGGCTGGGGCGTCGGGCCACGCAGCTCTTCGTCAGGCTCGTCGAAGGTAGTACCTGCTACCTCCTCCTCGCCTTCCTTGATCTGCTCGCCCGGCGCTCCAGCGCGGCCCTTCCCATTACTTGGACACGCTCCTAGATC
>CAYZND010000377.1:0-3610 GCA_964479495.1 uncultured Mesoterricola sp. | reverse complement strand
GTAGTATAGATGCCCACGGGTGCATGCTCCACCAGGGAACTGAAACGCGCCTCGCTGTCCCGCAGGGCTAGCTCCATGAGTTTGCGCTCCGTGATGTCCTGAAGCGTCCCCCGGAGCCGGAAGGGTCGAGCCTGGTCGTCCAGAACCAGCTCCGCCCGCTCCTGCACGTGGCGCAGGGTGCCGTCGGGCGGCTGGATCCGGTACTCGAGGCTCCAGGGGCGGCCGGAGGCGATGACCTCTTCCACGGCCCCCAGCAGCGCGGCCCGGTCCTCCGGGTGGACCCACAGCACGAACTGGTCGTAGGTGGGGGTCGCGGCGTCGGATGGCAGTCCGAGGATCTCGAACATCTGGGCGGACCAGGCCGGCGTGTCCTGGGTGAGATCCCACTCCCAGCTGCCGAGGTGGGCGATCCGCTGGGCCTGCGTCAGGCGCTCGTGGCTCTCCTGGAGCCGGGTTTCCATGTCCACCCGCTGGGTGACATCCGTGAAGGACACCAGCACCCGTCCCAGGCTTGCCTCGAATCCCGGACTCACCGAGAGGTGAAGAGCGACGACCTTCCGCTCCCCCTGGAGTCCATGGATCGGGATCTCACGCAGGAAGCGTGTCCCGCCCTCGGCCAGGGTGGCCATCTCCTCCCGGAAGATGGGCCAGGAGTCCGCAGTGAAGAACGTGGGAAGGTGGTTCGGGATGTCCTCCTTGGCCTGGACTCCGAAGAAGGGGACGCTTGAGGCGCTGATCTCCAGAATGCGTACGGCGGAGGCACATCGGTGCAGCTCTTCGGGGTGGGTCTCGAAGTGGGCGCGGAAGTCCCGGACGCCGGCCCGGCGGTAGCCCTCGAACAGGGTCTGCACGCCGGAGAAGTCCTCGACCCAGATAGGGATCGGCGCGTGCTCGAAGAGGTCCTGGTAGCGGGCCTGGGACTCCTTCAGGGCCTGCTCGGCCTGCTGTTTCTGCCGACGGACGGCGACCTCCTTCAGCTCCCGCTCCACCGCCGGGCAGAGCCGCGCCAGGTTGCCCTTCAGCACATAGTCGTGGGCGCCCGCCTTCATGGCGGCCACCGCGATCTCCTCGCCGATGGCTCCGGACACGAGGATGAAGGGGATGTCCTGTTTGAAAGCTTGCAGCGTGCGAAGCGCCTCGAAGCCTCCAAAGGTGGGGAGCTGGAAGTCCGAGAGGACGCAATCCCATGAGTGCTCCTGCAGAGCCTCGATCATGCTGTCCACCGTCTCCACCCGCCGCGACTCCACCTGGAAGCCGCCCCTGCGTAGCTCCCTCAGGTTCAGCTCCGCATCATCCGGCGAGTCTTCCACCAGCAGGATGCGGAGCGGCGCGGTGGGCAGCGATTCCGTCATGGCTGGGGAGTCACGTTCAAAATGAGCCAGTACAGGCCCAGGTAGCGCACGGCGTCCTCGAACTCCTCGAACTCGACGGGCTTCTGGACGTAGCTGTTGGCCCCCAGCTCGTAGCTGGCCACAATGTCCCGCTCCTCGCGGGAGGTGGTCATGATCACCACCGGCAGGTGCTTGGTCCGGGCCTCGGCACGGATGCGCTTCAGCACCTCCAGACCATCCATGCGGGGCATCTTCAGATCCAGGAGCACCAGGGATGGCAGCGGGCTCCCGGCAGGACCCCGGAAGAGCACGTCCAGGGCTTCCACGCCGTCCCGGGCCACCAGCACGTCATTGGCAATACGGTGATTCCTCAGCACGCGGAGGGTGAGCTCCACGTCATCCGGATTGTCGTCCACCACCAGAATGGTCTGCTTGTCCATGGCTGCCTCAGGAAGGAAGGGTGAAGAAGAACGTGGCGCCTTTGCCCGGTTCGCTCTCGGCCCAGATGCGGCCCTCGTGCCGCAGGATGATGCGCTGCACGATGGCGAGGCCGATGCCGGTGCCGGCGAAGTCCTGGTCGCTGTGCAGGCGCTGGAAGACACCGAAGAGCTTGTCTGCATGGGCCATGTCGAAGCCGGCCCCGTTGTCACGGAGGCCGAACACCCGAGTCCCAGCCTCGGTGCCGGGGCTGAAGAACGCGATGCGGGCCTCCTCGACCTTGGCCGTGAACTTCCAGGCATTGCCCAGGAGGTTCTCCAATACGGTCTGCACGAGACCGGGGTCGGCCATCGCCGCGAGGCCCGGCTCCACGGAGATGACCGCGCGACGGGACGGATCCTGCTGGGTCAGTTCCTGCCAGAGGTTGGATACCAGTCCGCTCAGGTCCAGGTGCTGGCGGGTAAGGGGCCCCCGGGTCTTGCGGGAGAGTGCCAGCAAGTCCTCAATGAGCTGCCCCATGCGCTGGATGCCGGAGCGGATACGCTGCAGGTAGTGTCGGCCCTGGTCGTCCAGCCGGGACTCGTATTCCTGGAGGAGCAGCCGACTGAATCCATCGATGCCGCGCAGGGGCGTCCGCAGGTCGTGGGAGACCGAGTAGCTGAAGGTCTCCAGCTCGCGGTTGGCCGCTTCCAGCTGTGCCGTGCGCTCCTCCACCCGTCGCTCGAGGTCCTGGTTCAGGGCGTGGATCTCCCGGGTGGCCCGTTGGACTTGGAGACGGAAGACCAGGCTCGTCAGCAGGGAGACCGCCACGATCAGCCCGGCGGCAAGGGCTGCCTTGGCAAACCACGGGGGGAGACCGCGCACATCGTCGGCATGGAGCCAGCGGTTGATGATGGTGTGGTAGCTCGATGACGGATTGGCCTTGCCGTCCTTCAGCCAGCGATCCAGGGCGGCCAGCAGGTCCGCGTCCCGCCCCTTGCCGGTTGCGAAGAAGAGGTCGAAGGGGTTGAACACCACGGGCGTGCGAACGACGGAATACTTCGACTCCATGGCATAGCCGAAGGTACTGGCGGTCACACCCACATCCACTCGACCGTCCGAGACGGCTGTCAGCACATCATGGAAAGTACCGAACTCCTGGAACGTGCAGGGAATGCCGAACTTGACGACGAGGTCCCGGAAGTGGGCCCCGTTCACATCGTTCTTCATGATTCCCGCCGTGTGCCCGCTCACGTCCAGGATCCCCTGGATGCGGGCCTTGGGGTGGGCGTAGAGCAGGCTCCAGACCGTGTAGGAAGGCTCTTTCCCATAGTCCAGGAAGCGGCTCCGCTCCACGGTCCAGGCCACGCTCGTCAGCAGGTCCACCCGCCCGGCCTTGGCCTCCTCCAGGCCCTCGGCCCAGGTTCCCGAACGGTACTCCAGCTTCCAGTGCTCCCGGGCGGCCACCTCCCGAAGCATGTCCGCGAAGAAGCCCTTGGCCTGTTCCTGGGGGTCGGGGGCCATAGCGGGCATGAAGGGGAAGACCCAGACCTTGACCACCCGCTCCTCGGCGGCCTGCAAGGGCAGAACGGCCAGGAATCCCAGACCCAGGGTGAAACGGAGGATGTGGCGAAGGACCTTCAATAGAGACCTTTCCTGGCGCAGTCTGAGGCCGTGCACCTTCCTATCGGGCGCAGAATGGCGCCTCATGAGTTCTCCGGCTCCGCCTCGGCGGGGCCGGGGGGGAGCGTGAACCGGAAGGTGGCGCCCTCGCCCGGCCTGCCTTCGGCCCAGATCCGGCCATCGTGGCGGTGGATGATCCGATGGACGATGGCGAGGCCGATGCCCGTGTTGCCCGAGGT